>NZ_JBELQE010000085.1:0-251559 GCF_040270385.1 Methylorubrum podarium
CGCAGATCGAGGAGACCACCTCGGACTACGACCGTGAGAAGCTCCAGGAGCGTCTCGCCAAGCTCGCGGGCGGCGTCGCGGTGATCCGCGTCGGCGGCGCGACCGAGGTCGAGGTCAAGGAGAAGAAGGACCGCGTGGACGACGCGCTCAACGCCACCCGCGCCGCGGTGGAAGAGGGCATCGTTCCGGGCGGCGGCACCGCCCTGCTCCGCGCCAAGAAGGCGGTCGCCGAGCTGAAGTCCGACGTTCCGGACGTCCAGGCCGGCATCAAGATCGTGCTCAAGGCGCTCGAGGCTCCGCTGCGCCAGATCGCCCAGAACGCGGGCGTCGAGGGCTCGATCGTCGTCGGCAAGATCACCGACAACACCGGCTCCGAGACCTTCGGCTTCAACGCGCAGACCGAAGAGTACGTCGACATGATCCAGGCCGGCATCGTCGACCCGGCCAAGGTCGTGCGCACCGCCCTTCAGGACGCCGCCTCGGTGGCCGGCCTGCTGGTGACCACGGAAGCCATGGTCGCCGACGCGCCGAAGAAGGACAGCCCCGCTCCGGCGATGCCGGGCGGCGGCATGGGCGGCATGGACTTCTAAGTCCAAGCATCCATCGAAGATCGGAGGAGGGGGTCGCCGCGAGGCGGCCCCTTTCTCTTTTGAGCGCCCGGAGCGTCGGGCGCGAACGGCCGGGACGGGAACGGTCCGATCTCAAGAAAAGCGGTGGACACTATCCTATGCGATGGCTGGCGGTTCCGTCTCTCGGCAGCCTCGTCCCGTGACCGGCCAGATGTCTGCGAACACCGTGACGGATCGTACGCCCGCCCCATCGCCCCCGTCCCTGCGCCTCCGCGAGGAGATGCTCGGCCTGATGCAGGCGCTGGCCGACGGAATCCGGATCGACGGCCTGATGGCCGATCAGCTCTCGCAGATCGCCGATCGCGCCCGGCTCTGCGGGGAGGGGGAGATGGCGGACGGCCTCCTCGACGTGACGCGCCAGCACCGGGTCGCGGTGCTGGTGGGGCAGGGCCGGCTCGCCGCCCTGGCGGCCCGCTACGCGATCCTGTTCCCCGACGAGCCGTAGAGCGTGGACAGGGCGGCCCGCATCGGGCGGAGGCTCATACGATTTTCGGTTGATTCCTTCGTTGCCGCTTCCCGTCATTCCGGGGCGCCGAAGGCGAACCCGGAATCCACCTGTGATGCCACGTTGAGTCGCGCATCTCGGGTGGATCCCGGGTTCCGCTGCGCGGCCCCGGGATGACGGGGTAGGGGCTGAACCGAACCAATCAACCGCAGACCGTATCAGCCCTTCTTCTTCTTACCCTTCCGCTCCTTCTGATCCTTCTTGTCCTTCTTCTCCCGGCCCTCTTTCGCGGCCGGCGCGTCGTGGTCCCGGCCGTCCCACACCGCGGCGAAGGGGCGGCTCGCAAGTGCGCGCTGCGGGGGAGGCTCCGCGGCCCGCGTCCGGGCCGCCGCGTCCTCAGCCCGGACCTCGCCCTTGCGGAACGGCGCATCGCCGGCCGCCAGGGCGGTGAGGCGGTGGCGGTGCCAGCCCGGCGTCGCGGTCTTGAGCGAGGGATGATGCGGATCGAGGCGGGTCACGAGCCCCTTCACCTCCGCCTCGGACATCCCGTCCGCAATCAGGGCGAAGGTCTCGCTGCCCAGGATCTCGCGGATATTGCGCAGCGACACCACGCGCAGCGCGCGGGCCTTGAGCTGCTTCACGACGAGGGTGCGGGCGAGCTTGGGAACTTCGGTGCGGATGTCGGGAAACGCTTCCGGCGCGGAGGCCATCGCCTGCAACACGGCGTAACCATCGACATCAAGGGCCATGGAGGAGTTCCTTCACTTCCGCGACGAGCGGAATCAGCACATTGGGGACGTGGGCGCCATACTTGGCGGAGAAGGTCGGCGGTGCGCCGTCGGCGGGAACCAGCGCGTCGGCGAGCGCCGCCGCCTGCGGGATACGGGTTTCGAGCAGGTGGAAGCCGGCATCCTCGGCCCTCGCCTCCGCCTGGAGCCGGGCCAGGGTCCGCTGGTGCTGGCGCACCTGGGCCTGGAAGCGGGTGACGAGAACGTGCGGTGCGCTCCTCGGCACGATGTGGCTCGCCTGCCGGTTCGAACGCCGCCAGATCGTCTCGACGAAGGCGTTGAGACCGTAGGTCGAGAGGAAGTCGGGGATCGAGGTGACGAGAACGAGGTCGGCGGCCCGCACCGCCACCTCGGTCATCGGCGAGATGCCCGGCGCGCAGTCGAAGAAGATGTAGTCGTACTTCTCCGCCAGCGGGGCGAAATCCTCCTGGAAGATCGACCACAGCTTCTCGTCGATGGCGTGCATCGAGAATTTCCGCTCGGTCAGTTCGTAGAGGATCTCCCGTTCCACGAGCCGCAGATGCGGGCCGGACGGCAGCAGCGACAGCGAGAGCGGGGCGTTCTTGTGGATGGTCAGGCTGACGCCGGGCTGGATGCGGGCGGAGAGGTCCGGCTTGTGCCGGGTGATGAGCTTGAGAGCGAGATAGGCTTCGAGCGTGCGCCCGCGGACGATCATCTCGCCGAGCAGCTCGTCGCCCGCGAGGCAGACCGACACGCTCGCCTGCGGATCGAGATCGATCACCAGCACCCGCGCCCCGTCGGCGGCCAGCGCCTCGGCGAGCATGACCACGGTGGTGGTCTTGCCGACCCCGCCCTTCATGTTCGCCACCGCGATCAGCTTGCCGCCCACCGACATCCCCCGGGTATCCATCTCCGCGTCCGGCCACGCTGTACCGCCAAGCCGAGCCGTTGGACGGCACTCTAGCGCATCGAACGTTGCCGTGAGCTGACAACGCCTTTCGGCAAAGTGCCGACTGTCATTCGGCCGGCGCCCGCGTCGATCCGCGATCGTCGCCGGGCGGATACGCCTTCGTGATCACGGCGACGGGCGGACGACGGCGCGGATAATCCTATCTTGCGAAGCGCACACGACATCCGCCGCCCCGGCGGTTCGCCCATCCGATCCGAGGTTTCGCGCTGTGACCTTCCCGACCACCACGGCCTTCTACGCGGCGATCCTGGGCCTGATCTATGCCGGCCTGTCCGGCTGGGTGATCGGCGGTCGCGTCACCGGCCATGTCCTGTTCGGCGACGGCGGGCAGGATGCTCTCCAGCGCCGCATCCGCACGCACGCCAACTTCCAGGAATACGTGCCGCTGACCCTGCTGCTGATCGCGCTCTACGAGGCGGGCGGCGGCGCCCATGCCTGGGTCCAGGGCCTGCTGATCGTGCTGGTGATCGCGCGCATCCTGCACCCGATCGGGATGTTCGCGCCGCCGAACTCGCCGCGTCAGTTCGCCTGCCGCGGCGGCGGCATCATCGCGACGATCGCCGTCATGACGGTCGCCGCGATCCTGCTACTGTTGCGCGCCGGCTGACCAACTGGCCTCACGGCGCGGCGGCGATCCGCGGCGCCGTCGTCCCGGTGAGCGTCGGCATTCCGCCGCGTTCGAGGGTCGCCACGGACAGGGGCTGGCCGCGCCCGCGCAGGGAATGGGTTCCGAGCGGGCGCGCGACGACACCCTCGGGCAGGCGCGGCAGCCGCTTCAGCAGATCCTCGGAGATCAGCGTGTCGACGCCGAGCGGGCGGCACAGGGCTTCGACCCGGGCGACCACGTTCACCGCGTCGCCGAAATAGGCGATCTTGTGCCGGTCCACGCCGACTTCGGCCGTGATCACCCGACCGCCATGCAGGCCCGCCCGCAGCCGCGGAACGGTGCCGAAGCGCGCCTCCCACGCCTCGGCCTCCGCCTCGATCCGCTCGCGCACGGCGAACAGGCACTCGACGCAGCGCGCGTCCTTCAGCCCGCGGGCCATCGGCCAGGTGATCATGGCGAGGTCGCCGATATAGTCGTCGGTCGAGCCGTAGAACCGGCGAACCGGCTCCGCGAGGGTGGCGAAGACGGCGCTGAGATATTCCTGCGCCCGCAGGTCGCCGTGCGTCTCGGCGAAGGCGGTGGACCCGACGACGTCGAGGAACAGGAAGATGCGCTCCTCCTCCACCGGACGGTGGTAGCGCCCGACGAGGAAGTTGATGAAGACCTCGCCGCCGATCAGGTCGCGCATGCGGATCACGAAGACGAGGAGCGCCGAGACGGCGAGCGCGTAGGCGAGCACCCGCGGCGTGGTGCGCACGGCCTCCGCCAGGCTGTCGTCGGTCAGGCCGATCAGCCAGACGACGAAGCCGCCGAGCGCGGTGCCGACGATGATCATCGCCACGTAGGAGAGTTCCGCCGCCACGACGTAGAGCCCGGCGGGCAGGCGGCGGATGCGCGCCTGGACGCCCGCCAGAAGCACGCCCCGGTCGAAGGCCAGCGCCGAGATGCCGACGCACAGGCCGTAGGTGAAGCCGGCCGCCGGGGTCGCGCCGCCGGCGAAAATGACGTTGTAGAGCAGCCCCGCCCCGCCCGAGGCGAGGAGGATGAGCAGCCAGAACCAGCGATGGTGCGGCAGCATCAGATCGGGCTCCGGCGATCGTCGGAGGAAGTGCCCGGCCCGTGCGCGGCGGCCCGTGAGCCTTGCGTGCAGCGGTCGGGCAGGCGGGTCGACACGGGCGCTCCTTCCGTCGCCGGTCAGGAGGTGTCGGGGAAACCCTGATCCTCACCAGGCTGTCGAAGGCTCATGCCTGCAACGTGGCGCGAATGTGGCGCGACGCCGCATGCAGGGTTCGGGCCGGACCATAAATGTTTCTCGCCGAAGGCCCGGCGGGAGGGATGAGCGCCCCTGCCGGGAGAAACCGGCAAAGCTTGGCACGCCCCAGGAGGACGCTCGAACACCGGCCGCTTCCGTTCAGTCGCGGCGGCGCTGCGGGGTTCTCTTGAACGAGCCCCTTACTCGCCGACCCCGAACAGCTTCTCGAGGAAGTTGCGGTCGTCCCGGCTCGGACCGCGCTCCCGTGCGCCGGGAACCGGGCGCGGGGGGAGGGCGGAGGCCGTCTGCTCGGGCTCGCCGAGCAGCGCACCGATCAGGCCGCCGGGGCCGGACTCGCGCTCGGGCGCCGCCTCGGGCCGCGGAGCGCGCCAGCGGTTGAGGCCCGGCAGGCCGACCGGCTTCTCGCCCTTGAGCGCCGTGGTCATGTACGCCTTCCAGATCTCGACCGGCAGGCTGCCGCCCGAGGCCCGCTTGGTCGGCTCGCCGTCGTCGTTGCCGAGCCAGACCCCGGTCACCAGCGTGGCCGAGTAGCCGACGAACCACGCGTCCCGGAACTCCTGGCTGGTGCCGGTCTTGCCGGCCAGTTCCCAGCCGGGGATGTCCGCCTTCTTCGCCGTGCCCATGGTGAAGACGTCGTGCATCATGGCGTTCATCATGCCGACGGCGTTGGGGTCGATGACGCGGCCGAGGCCGCCCTCGCCGCGCTTGTACAGCACCTTGCCGGTGGCGCTCTTGATGCTCGCGATGACGTAGGGGATCACGCCGGTGCCGCCGTTGGCGAAGGCGCAGTAGGCCCCCACCAGTTCGAGCGGCGTCACCTCGGAGGTGCCGAGCGCGATCGAGCCGTTGGCCTGGAGCGGCGAGGAGATGCCGAGCCGCTGGGCGGTCTGCACTACCGCCTTCGGGCCGACCTCCTGGCCGAGCTTCACCGCGACCGTGTTGAGCGAGAGCGCAAGCGCCTCGCGCAGGGAAACCGGGCCGCGGTAATTGTGCGAGTAGTTCTCCGGCGCCCAGTTGCCGATCCGCACGGGAGCGTCGTCGCGGATGGTGTCCGGGGTCAGGCCGCGCTCGACCGCGGCGAGGTAGACGAAGGGCTTGAAGGCCGAGCCCGGCTGGCGCTTGGCGGTGGTGGCGCGGTTGAACTGGCTCTGCGCGTAGTCGCGCCCGCCGACGAGCGCCCGGATCGCCCCGTCGGGCCGCATCGAGACGAGCGCACCCTGGGCGACGTTGTAGCGGCTGCCCTTGGCGTTCAGCTCGTCGGTGAGCGCCTTCTCGCCCGCCGTCTGCATCCCCGCATCCACGGTGGTGGCGACGACGATGTCGTCGTCGAACTTCGGCAGGAAGTCGTCGAGCACGTCCATCACGAGGTCGGCGACGTAGTTCGGCGAGCCGCCGCCGCGGGTCGAGGCGGGACGCGCCGGCTGCGCCAGCGCCACCTTCACGTCGGAGCTCTTGGCGAAACCAAGTTCCTCCATGGCGGCGAGCACCTGGGCGGCCCGGGCCTGCGCGGCCTTCAGGTTGCGGTTGGGCGCGAGCCGCGAGGGGGCCTGCACCAGGCCGCCGAGCATGGCGGCTTCCGCCAGCGTCACGTTCTTGGCGGGCTTGCCGAAATAGCGCTGCGCCGCCGCCTCGACGCCGTAGGCGCCGGCGCCGAAATAGACCCGGTTGAGGTAGAGTTCGAGGATCTCGTCCTTGGTGTATTTGTGCTCCAGCCACAGCGCCAGGATCGCCTCCTGGATCTTACGCGAGGCGGAGCGCTCCGGGGTGAGGAACAGGTTCTTGGCGAGCTGCTGGGTCAGCGTCGAGCCGCCCTGGGCCACGCCGCGCCGGGTCAGGTTCTGCGTGATCGCGCGGGCGATACCGATCGGATCGATGCCGAAATGGTCGTAGAAGCGCCGGTCCTCGATGGCGACGAAGGCGCGGGGCAGGTAGGGCGGCAGTTCCTTGATCGAGACGACCCGTCCGCCGGTCTCGCCGCGGTTGGCGAGCAGGCTGCCGTCGCTCGCGAGGATCGCGATGTTGGGCGGACGCTTCGGCACCGCGAGCTGGTCGATCGGCGGCAGTTGCGAGGCGTGGTAGGCGATGAGGCCGGCCAGCCCGATGACGGCCCAGATCCCCAGGACGACGCCGGCATAGACCAGGCGGCCAAGCCAGGAGCGCCGACGCGGCGGGCGCCGGCCGCCGCCGCCGGACGCCTTGCGCGCGCGCACCTTCGGTGGCGACGCGGCGCGTCCGGACGAGGCCCGTTGCGCGCCCGCGGACCGGTCGTTGCGCGACAGGCGCACGTCGAGACGGCCCGGCTCGCTCCCCTCCGGGATGTCGAAGGTCGGTTCGCTGCGTGGTTTGCGTCCGCGAGACTGCGCCATGCGTTCCATGCGTCCGGGACGATCGATCCGCGAGGACTTTTCCTCCGACGATCCTCCTCGAGGGATCTCGAGGCTCCCGCGACCGTGCTCCCCTTACTCGGAATCCGCGCGTCGAAAGTCCGCCGGATCGCCCCCGTCGAACGGGCCGGCCCGCCCTGCGGAACGGCGGCTCGCCCCTTGCGTCAGAGACAGTAAATGCGGCGGGTTTAAGGGTTGTTAAACCAGCCGGAGCGCCCCCCGCCGGCCTTTACCGGATCTTCACGCGTGAGCGTCTCGCGCGCGATGCGATCGTGCCGCCCGAGGGCTGGCGCATCGTCCGCGCAACCTTTATCGACGGTCCCGCCCTGGCCGCGCTGGCACGAGGGCACGCACGAGGGGCTGGATCGGGTCCCGTTCGTCCCAGGGCCGGATGGCCTTTCCTTCTCCGCCGGGCCGGCCCGTCCCGGAACGAGGCTTGAGGGTTGATGGCGCGCTCCGTTTTCGTTCTCCTCCACCGCTGGGCGGGCTTGGCGATCGCCGCCTTCCTGCTCGTGGCGGGGCTCACCGGCGCGGTGATCTCCTGGGACCACGAGCTCGACGACTGGCTCAACCCGCATCTCCACACCGTCGAGAGCCGCGGCGCGGCGATCCCCGCCCTCGACCTCGCGCGGCAGTTCGAGGCGCGTGAGCCGCATGCCCGCGTCGCCTACGTGCCGCTGGCGGCGGAGCCCGGCGAGTCGCTGTCGCTGTTCGTGGTGCCGCGGGTCGATGCGGGAACGGGGAGCCTGTACAAGCTCGGCTACAATCAGGTCTTCCTCGACCCCGTGACCGGCGCCGAACTCGGCCGGCGGGAATGGGGCCAGGTCTGGCCGATCACCCGCGAGACGCTGATCTCGTTTCTGTACAAGCTGCACTACTCCCTGCACCTGCCTGAGATGTGGGGCGAGGAGCGCTGGGGAATCTGGCTGCTGGGCATCGTCGCCGTCGTCTGGGTGCTCGATTCGTTCGTCGGCTTCTACTTGACCCTGCCGGTGCGCAAGGCGCGCAACCCGGACCGTCCGGCCGCGGTCGAGCGGCAACTCGGCCGGGGCTGGTGGTCGCGCTGGAAGCCGGCCTGGAAGGTGAAGACCTCGGGCAGCCCCTACCGGATCACCTTCGATCTGCACCGCGCCTTCAGCCTCTGGACCTTCGCGCTGCTGTTCGTGCTCGCCTTCACGGCGTTCTCGCTCAATCTCTACCGGGAAGTGTTTCTCCCGCTGATGTCGAGCGTCTCGCAGCTGACGCCCGACCCGTCGAACACCCGCCCCTTCGTCTCGCCGCTCAAGCCGATCGAGCCGGGGGTGGACTACGCCCGGATCCTCGAATCGGCGCAGGCGGAGGGGCAGCGCCGCGGCTGGAAGGAGCCGGTCGGCGCGCTGGCCTACTCGACGATGCAGGGCTTCTACACCGCGCGCTTCTTCGAGCCCGGCGACGACCACGGCGCCGCGGGCGTCGGCCCGGCGGCGATCTACTTCGACGGCGGGGACGGACGGGTGATCGGCGACCGCCAGCCCTGGGTCGGCACCGCCGCCGACATCTTCGTGCAGGCGCAGTTCCCGGTCCATTCCGGCCGCATCCTCGGCCTTCCGGGGCGCATCCTCATCTCGTTCATGGGGCTCGTCGTGGCGATGCTCTCGGTCACCGGCGTGGTGATCTGGTGGCGCAAGCGCGCGGCGCGGCTCTCCGTGCGCCGCAAGGCCGTCGCACTGCCCGCGGGCCGGCCCGTACCGGCGGAATAGGCTCAGCGCCCGGCCGTCGTGACGCGACGGCCGGCCCGGCGCGTTGGGGCCAGCGTCGCGAGGTCGTCGTGGTGCAGGAGCAGCACGCCGGTCGTGCCGGCGAGCTTGCGGGCGGCGGGCGTGAAGCCGGCATTCGAGACCACGGCCGCCATGTCGCCGGACCAGTGCAGCGCCGCCGCCGCGACCTCCTGCACCGCTGCGTTGCCGACCGGGCGCGTGTAGCGCTTGCACTGCACGACGAGGCGCAGACCGGCCTTCTCTGCGATGACGTCGCAGCCCTGGTCGCCGCTCGCCCCCGTCGGCCGGGCATCCCACCCCGCCTCGCCCAGGAGCTCGGCGCAGTACCGCTCGTAGGCGACGCCATCCTCCGGCGTGTCGATCGCGTCGGGTAGTTCGTGCGCGCAGGCGACCCGCTCGACGATCGCCACCATCTCGTCGAAGCGCGGCTCGACGTAGTCGGAGAAGCCGCGCTCCTCCACCAGCGGCAGGACCGTGCGCTCCACGAAGTACGCGCGCTCGCGCAGCCAGCCGTCCTCGATGATGTTGCCGTAGGCGTCGAGGAAACATTCCTGCCGCCGTCTCAGGGCCAGCGTCGCAGCGTGACGCCGGGCAATCCGGCGCACCAGCGAGCGGAACCGGCGCGGGCGGCCGAGGCGGATCAGCAGGATCGCCAGGCACGCCGCTCCGGTCGCGGCGAAGGCCGGCGCGCCATAGCGGAGACCGGCGCCTCCCCCGAGGACGACGGTCCAGAACAGGCGCGTGGCAGTGGGCGACCGGCCGGACATCATGTCTCCCGCAAGCGGCCGGGCCTGAGCCCGGCATCCGCGGGAACTGTTCCGGTCAACGGGTTGCCCGACTTCTAACGCCGCCGCCCCATCGTCCGGCGCCCGGCGAGGCGGCAGGGCATCACGTGTGGATAAGCCTCTACGGCCCGCATCGACCGCCGGCTGACGGCCAGGCGTCGCCCACCGCTCGCGCGTTCAGGCCGCGTCCCCCGACTTGGCCCGGCCTCGGCGGCGCGGCGCCGAGGCGCTGCTGTCCTGGGCCGATTCCGGCGCGGCCTCGGGTGCGACCTTCGCGGGCCATTTCCGACGCTGCTGGCCGAGGCCCATCGTCCGGGCGAGTTCCGAACGGGTGGCGGCGTAGCTCGGAGCCACCATCGGATAGTCATCCGGCAGGTTCCAGCGCGCGCGATACTCGTCCGGCGAGAGGTTGTAGCGGGTCCGAAGGTGCCGCTTGAGCGACTTGAACTTCTTGCCGTCCTCGAGGCAGATGAGGAAATCCTGCTGAATCGAGCGCCGTATCGACACGGCCGGGGTCAGAGCCGGCTGCTCGGGCTCGGCCGGCTTGTTCGACAGCTGGGCGAGAGCGCCGTGGACCGACGTGATCAGGCCGGGCAATTCCCCGACCGCCAGCGAGTTGTTCCCCACGTAGGCCGACACGATGTCAACGGCCAGAGTTACGTAATCGCCAGTGGAGCTATCCTCGAGCGACATCCTCAATATCCCTTCTGATATGTGCAACCGACGTGCCCCATTGCGCGCCGCGGGGGCGACGCCATCATTGCGGAGCACGGAGTGACTGCGCTGAATGGCGCAGGATTTAACCTTTGATCGGTTTTGCCGCAAGACGGATTTTTGGGTCCGACAGAAATCAATTCAACTTTTGCCCAGGTCAGCGACCCATTTGCGAGAAAAGAAGCATTCTAAATTCCACGATACCGGCCAAATTCAGCCACAACTCAAGAGTTCAAGCCAGGAGGATTGCGTAGAGAACGCTGGCCGAATTGGTGCAGCGGCGTGAGCCCGACTCGCTCGAGAGGTTGCAGGCGGCCGGGGCGGATGATGGACACCGTGGCACGGTTGCAGAGCGGTCATATCGACGACGGGTGATCGGATCTCGAGGCAGACGGTCGTCGGTCCAGGCTACTAAGATATAATAATATGGATTTATGGCATCGAATGCCGGGACAAAGCAGTCTCAACGATCCCACCTTGCGCCCCTGCTCCAATCTCATCCGGTGAAGGTTTGCTCGGACGACGATTTCAAGATCCGCGCGACGTCCCGTCGTCCGCGGTTGACGCCGGCCTCGTCGGCCCCTGCGGAGCGTGATGGGAGCGGAACGGTTCGCGACATCATCGGCGGCATTCGAACCGGTCCCGGCAAGGATCAGTGACCGGATTTTTCCCGCGGGCCGTAGGATCGGAAGCGCTCGACCGTTTCGGCGACTTCGGCGTCGGACAGGACCACCGGCGTGCCGACCTGCAGGGCGATGGCGTATTGGCGGCACAGGGCCTCGACTTCGACGGCGAGCCACATCGCCTTCGACAGGTTGGGGCCGGTGGCGATCATGCCGTGGTTGGCGAGCAGGCAGGCGCTGCGGCCTTCGAGGGCGTCGAGGGCGAAATCGGAGAGGCGCTGCGTGCCGTAGGGCGCGTAGGGAGCGCAGCGGATGGTCGGTCCGCCGGCCATGGCGATCATGTAATGCACCGCCGGGATCTCGCGACCGCAGATCGCGAAGCCCGTCGCGTAGGGCGGATGGGCGTGGACCACGGCGCCGATCTCCGGCCGGGCCGCCAGGATGTCGCGATGGAACCGCCATTCGGAGGAGGGCGCGAGCGGATGGTCCCAGCGCCCCTCGAAATCCATCGCGACGAGGTCGTCGGGGCTGAGCTGCTCGGCGGGAATCCCGGAGGGGGTGACGAGAAAGCCCGCGCCGGATCGAACCGAGAGGTTGCCCGACGTCCCCTGGCTGAGGCCGAGATCGAGCATCCGGCGCATCGACTCGACCATCGCTTGGCGGATCGCGAAAGTCGGCACGGACAACTCCTCGGGTAAGAGACCGATCGAGGACGCGAGCCTGGAACGGGCTCGGTCAGGCGCGGTTGGACCGTCGAGCCGGCAAGACCGCCGCACGACACTATCCGCAGGAGCCTGCCTGTGAAACACGGATGGGTCAGCCTCACCGAGATCGCCCGGACGCAGCACCTCTCCCTCGGTGCGGCCCGCCGTCTCGCCGAGCGCGAGCATTGGCCCAAGGTCTTCAAGCAACACGAGACATTCGTGCTGCCGCGGCACGAGAAGACCTTACCGTCCTCCGATCGCGCCGCCGTTTGAAGCCTTTGTCGCTCGGCCTCACGCCGCGGAATGCTATAGGCGGCGCATGAGCACCTATCGATTCGAGGCTCTGCTCGCGCCGCGCCGCATCGCCGTGGTGGGAGCGGGCGATCGCCCCGGCTCCGTCGGCCGGGCGATCATCGACGGCCTGCGCGCCGGCGGATTCGCCGGCGACGTCGTCCCGGTCCACCCGCGCGAGGCCAGCGTCGACGGGCTGGCCTGCAGCCCGCGCCTCGCCGACATGCCCGAGCCTCCCGATCTCGTCATGATCGCGACGCCCCCGGCGGCGGTGCCGGCGATCGTGGACGAAGCGGGCCGGATCGGCGCCGCCGCCGCGGTCATCCTGTCCGCCCATCTCGGCCACGGCGAGGCGGCCCCGGTCAGCGCGGCTCAGGCGGCGGCGCGGCAGCACGGCCTGCGGCTGATCGGCCCCGACAGCATCGGGCTGAGCGTGCCGGCGCGCGGCCTGAACGCGACCCTGCTCGCGCGCCCGCCGAAGCCGGGAGACCTCGCCCTCATCTCGCAATCCGGCACCGTCGCCTCGGCCATCGCCGAGTGGGGGTGGCGCCACGGGGTGGGCTTCTCGGCGGTGATGACGCTGGGCCGCTCCGCCGACATCGACATCGCCGACTGCCTCGACCACTTCGCCGAGGATTACCACACCCGCGCGATCATCCTGTCCCTGCACCACGTCGCGGATGCGCGGAAATTTCTGACCGCCGCGCGGGCGGCGGCCCGCGCCAAGCCGGTCGTGGTGCTCCGCACCGGCCGGCACGAGGCGCCGGGCCGCCAGCCGGAGACCCATACCGGCGCGCTCGCCCGCCCCGGTGCCGTCTACGAGGCCGCCTTCCGCCGGGCGGGACTGCTGGCGGTGGACGGGCTCGACGCCATGTTCTCCGCCGTGGAGACCCTCGGCCGCCAGCGGCCCTTCCCCGGCAACCGGCTGATGATCGTCTCCAACGGGCGCGGCATCGGGGCGCTCGCCGCCGACCGGCTCACCGATCGCGGCGGCACGCTGGCGGCGCCGGCCGAGGCGACGCTGGAGAGCCTCGCCCCGGTGCGGCACGGACGGCAGGCCAACCCCCTCGATCTCGGCATCGACGCGGTGCCGGGCGACTATGTCCGCGCGCTGGAACCATTGCTCGCGGGCCGCGACAGCGACGCCATCGTCGCCGTCCACGTGCCGACGGCGCGGGCGGGCAGCCGCGAGGTGGCCGAGACCGTGGCCGGCACCGTCGCCAAGGCCCGCGCCGCCGGGCGCCGCAAGCCGGTCTTCGCCGTCTCGATCGGCGAGGACGAGGCGATCCGGGCGATCTACGCCGAGGCCAAGATCCCGCTCTTCGCGACCGATGCCGACGCGGTCGAGGGCTTCCTGCACCTCGTGCGCTACCGCGAGGCCCAGACCGACCTGATGCGCACGCCCGACGCCCTGCCGCGCGATTTCTCGCCGGACGTCGCCGCCGCGCGCCGGATCGTGGAGCAGGCCCTGGCCGAGGGGCGCAGCTGGCTCGATCCGCACGCCGTGACCGAGTTGCTGACCGCCTACCGCATCGTCTCGGTGCCGGTGACGCTCGCCCCCGATCCCGACGGCGCCGCGGCCGCCGCCTGGCCGTTGATCGCGGGCGGCGGCACGGTGGTGCTCAAGCTCGTCTCGCCCGACGTGGTGCACAAGTCGGAGGTCGGCGGGGTCCGCCTCGGTCTCACCTCGGAGGCGGACGTGCGCGAGGCGGCGCACGCGATGATCGCGCGGGTGCGAGAGCTGCGACCCGATGCGCGGGTGGCGGGCTTCGCCGTGCAGCCGATGCTGCGCCGGCCGCAAGGGCGGGAGCTGATCGCGGGGCTCGCCGAGGATCCGGTCTTCGGGCCGGTGGTCGTGTTCGGGCGCGGCGGCACGGCGGTGGAGGTGATCGACGACCGCGCCCTCGCGCTGCCGCCCCTCGACCTCGCGCTCGCGAGCGAACTCATCGGCCGCACCCGCGTCGCCCGGCGGCTCGAGGCCTATCGCGACGTCCCGGCGGCGGATCTGCAGGCGATCGCCCTGCTGCTGGTGAAGCTCGCCCAGCTCGCCGCCGACCTGCCGGCGGTGCGCGAACTCGACATCAACCCGCTTCTGGCCGACGCCGACGGGGCGATCGCCCTCGACGCGCGCGTGCGCATCGCGCCGGAGCCGGGTCCGTCAGAGCGCCGCCGGGGCAACTGGCACCCGCGCTTCGCGATCCGCCCCTATCCGTCCGACTGGGAACGGCGTCTCGATGTCGGGGAGCGGTGCGTGAATGTCAGGCCGGTGCGGCCGGACGACGAGGACATGTTCCGCAGCTTCTTCGCGCAGGTCGATCCGGAGGACGTGCGTCTGCGCTTCTTCGCCCCCGTCCGCGACTTCAGCCACGCCTTCCTCGCCCGGCTGACCCAGCTCGATTACTCCCGCGCCATCGCCTTCGTCGCCATCGACGAGGCGGCGGAGGAGGGGCGGCGCATGCTCGGCGCCGTGCGCCTTCACGCCGACGCCAACCACGACGCGGGCGAGTTCGCGATCCTGGTCCGCTCCGACATCAAGGGGACCGGCCTCGGCGTCGCCCTGATGCGGATGATGATCGACTGGGCGCGGGCCGAGGGGATCGGCTGCGTCGAGGGCAGCGTGCTCGCCGAGAACCGGCCGATGCGGGCGGTCTGCCGCCATCTCGGCTTCGTGGAGCATCCGATGCCGGACGATCCGAGCCTCGTGAAGGCGGTCTTGAAGGTCGGGACGTAGCCGGCGGTCTGCGTCCCTCGCCGAAGCCGGGCGAGGATCGGAGGGATCACCGAAAGTCGTAGAATAAGGTTTCCGGCTGGTCACCTCGTATCTTGTCCATCTCGTCATCGCGAGGCGGAGCCGAAGCGATCTACCGTGTCTCGGGTCAAGCGGGTTGGAAGGGTTTTCCGGCGCGGACCATGGCATTGAGGGTGGTGACGAGCTTTCGCACGACGGCGATGAGGGCGACCTTGTGGGGCTTTCCGGCCGCACGCAGGCGTTCGTAGAGGCTGCGGAACACCGGGTTGTGGCGGCTGGCGGTCAGGGCGGCCATGAACAGCACGTCGCGCAACGGCTTGCGTCCGCCGGTGATGCTGGCCGAGCGGATCGACGAGCCGCTGTGACAGGTGATCGGCGCGACCCCGACCAGGGCGGCGACCGTGCGCCGGTTGAGGCGGCCGAGTTCCGGCAGCCACGCCAGTAGGGCGCGGCAGGCGACGGGTCCGACGCCCTTGCAGGTGCGCAGCAGGGCGGCGGTGCGGGCCCGTTCGGCATCGGCGGCGATGGCCTCGTCCAAGGCGGCGCCGATCTCCCGGATCTGGGCGTCGAGCAGGGCGAGGCTGGCGGCGATCGAGCGGCGCACGAGGGCGCTCTCGGTGCGCTCCCTCCGGCACTGCTCGGCCTGCCGCTGATCCTTGAGCTGGCCGAGCCGGGTCATCAGCTCGGCCAGCGCGCGCTGGGCCGGGCTCGGCAGCGGCGGGGCGGGCTCGTCCGCGGTGAAGGCGGCCAAGGCGGCCAGGACAGCGGCGTCGATCCGGTCGGTCTTGGCCAGCTTCGCCTTGGCCCGGGCAAAGGCGCGGGCGCGGCTGGGATGGATCCGGCGCAGCGGCAGTCCCAGCGCGGCGGCGGCTTCGATCAGCGGGCGCTCGTAGCCGCCGGTGGCCTCGCACACGAGGTTGGCGCAGCCGCGCCAGCACGGCTCGGACACGGCTCGGACAGGGCCGCGGTCAGCGCCGTGACCGTGTTGTCGATGTGGGCGGTGCGGCCCTGCAGGTCGGCGAAGTCGACCCACTCTTTCGAGATGTCGGCGCCGAGAAAGCAGGGGGCGGCTGGCGTGGTGGGGGCGGGCGAGGCTACCATGACGAGGCCTTTCGCAAGACAGGCAAGGTCCTCTGGCACCGGATTGTAGGCTCGGGCTGCTCCCGCTCTACCGTTCGTGCTCAAGACCGGGGAGGCGCCGCCGACGGATCAAGATTGCTTGCGACCTCGTGAGTCGATCCAGAAACGATCTCGCCGGCGGCCCTCCCTTTGTCGTTCCTGTTCCGTTTGCGGAAAAGACCGACGCACTCAACGTACAATCCAGGGCGCGCCCTCTCCGGAATGGTCGCGCACTGGATTGCCACGGCTTCGCCTCGCAATGACGAAGGAGAGCGCGACGTGATCAAACGGATAACGCATCAAGTGCCGTTCCACCCGGAATGAAGAAAGCCGCCGACCCTCTCGGGTCGGCGGCTCCTCCGCACTCGGGTGCCGGGGAACGGATCAGTGACCGCCTTCGGTGGCCTCGCGGGTCGACTCGTAGAGGAACCACGTCCGCTCCTCGGACTGGTCGATCCACTCTTCCAGCAGGCTCGTGGTCGAGACGTCGTTGGCCTCGTCGGTGATGCCGTGCAGCTCGCGCATGTTGGCGGTCAGCGCCTTGTTGTCGTCGCGCAGCTCCTTGAGCATCTCCAGCGGGCTCACATACTCCGCGTTGTTGTCCGGAACGCGCTTGAGCTGGTCGGCCTGACCGAGCGAGCGCAGAGTCGTGCCGCCGATCTTGCGGGCGCGCTCGCCGACCGCGTCGATGATGCCGAAGATCTGCTCGGACTGCTCGTCGAGCAGCAGGTGGTAGTCGCGAAAATTCGGCCCGCTGACATGCCAGTGGAAATTCTTGGTCTTGATGTAGAGCGCGAAGAGATCCGACAGGAGGACGGTCAGGCCCTCGGAGATCTTCTTGACGTCGTTCGGATCGAGATCGGTCGGAGTGTTGAGCCGATCGCTGGAGACGCGCGGCTTAGCCTTGGCCATGGGAAGTTCCTAACAGTCTGCAACCGAAGTCCAGCCGGCGACAACCGCGCCGGCACTCGATCGGCAGAATGAGGGAATCGGAGGCTTTGTTCCGCCCCGCATGGCTGCGCTGCTGTGGATGGGATGCGGAAGGGCGTGGCGCCGTCAGCCGCGCCCGCCAACGAGTCCGGGCGGCAGGAGGACCGGTTCGGCATCCTGCCCGCGCGTGGGCGGCGCGGCCTTGCGGGCCTGCGGCTTCTGCGGAACGGCAGGGGCGGGCGGCGACGCGGCGGGCGCCGGAGACGCGGGGGCGTCCTTGGCCGCCGCCGGCCTGGCCGGGGCGGGCTTGGCCGATGCCGGCGACGATGCCGGCCTGGCGGGCGCGGCCGACGCAGGGGCCGTCGCCGCATTCGGGACCGACGCGCGCGGCATCGGCGCGC
This sequence comes from Methylorubrum podarium, assembly GCF_040270385.1. Classification (NCBI taxonomy): domain Bacteria; kingdom Pseudomonadati; phylum Pseudomonadota; class Alphaproteobacteria; order Hyphomicrobiales; family Methylobacteriaceae; genus Methylorubrum; species Methylorubrum podarium. Next base: position 17,131 of record NZ_JBELQE010000085.1, read on the forward strand.
GGGGCGTGATGGCGCCCGTCGTCGTCACGTCCGGAGCCGGGGTCGCGGCGGCTGGGGCGGGCGGCGTGTCGAGCCCGTAGATGTCGTCGCGGAAATGCACGCGCCCGTCCGAGGTGGCGTAGCCGGTGAGGTAGACGAAGGCGACCGGCGTCGGCTTCACGAGCTTCACGTCGCGCCGCTCGCCCCCGGCGATGGCGGTCTCGATCTCGATCGGCCCCCAGGTCGAGCCGGCTCCGTTCGGCCCCTCGGTGCCCTGGAGCAGCCAAGCGGCGAATTCCTTCACCTGTCCGACGCGGACGCAGCCGTGCGAGTGGAAGCGCACCGAGCCCGCGAACAGCGACTTCGACGGCGTGTCGTGCATGTAGATCGCGTGGCGGTTCGGCATGTCGATGCGGATCTGCCCGAGCGAATTGTCGAGGCCGGAATCCTGGCGCAGGGTGTAGTTGGCCGCCTTCTGCGTGGTCCAGTCGATCGTGGTCGGATCGACCTCGACGCCGCCGGGGCCGAGGATGCGGATCCGGTTCTTGGCAAGATAGCCGGGATTCTTGCGCATCGTCGGGATGATCTCGTTCTTGATCACCGAGACGGGCACGGTCCAGGTCGGGTTGAGGTTCACGTCGGTGATCCGGGTCTCGACCGCCGGCGTCTGCTTGTCGGGCGAGCCGACCACCGCGACGTAGCGGCGCGTGACGGTGCCGCTCTCCACCGCCTCGACGGTGGCGGAGGGGATGTTCACGGTGACGTAGCGCTCGCCGAAGCCGAAATTCGAGCCCATCAGCCGCTGCGCCGAGGCGCGCAGCTGTCGCTGGCGCACATCCGCCGGCACGTTGAGGGCGTTGAGCGTCAGGCGGCCGAGGATGCCGGCATCCGGCAGGCCGTGGCGGGCCTGGAACGCCTTCACCGCGGCCACCAGCGGCGGATCGTAGCGGTCGGACGGCGGCGCGTCGGCGGGAAGGTCGCCGGTCAGCGTGAGATGGTGGCGCAGGGACGGGATCGCCGGGTGGCTGTCGCCGGGCTTCGGCGCGAAGTCGGCTGGCAGCGTCTTCCAGCCGCCGGCCTCGGCATAGACCTGATAGCGCTCGGCGGCGCGCATCGTGTCCATGAAGGTCTGCGCCGTGTAGGTCGGCAGCGGATCCTCCGAGACGCGGGCGTAGACGACCGGCGGCAGCTCGCGCGACACCTTCTTGGCCGGCGTCTCGGTCGGGACGGCCACGGTGTCGGCGGTCGGGCGCTCCAGCTTCGGGTCCGCTTTCGGATCGGGCTTCGAATCGGGCTTCGCGTCGGGTTTGGCCTCGGCCTTCTCCCGGCGCGGCTCCGGCTTCGGATCGGCCCGCAGCTCCCGCTTCGGTTCCGGCGCGCCCTCGGCCTTCGGCTCGATCCGCAGGTTGATGCGAGAATCGGGCTGCATCTCGGGCGCGGGCTCGGCCCGGAGCGGGGCGGCGAGGAGCAGGGCGAGGGCGGCGCCGGTGCCGCCGAGGAGCCGGGCGCGGCGGAGCCCGCGCGGGGCGGAGGGAACGTTCGGCATCACGGATCTCGTCGGGAGCACGCGGCGATCATCCGCAGTGTTGGTTACCAACTCGCTGAAGGCCTCCCGCGCGGCGTGTGCCGCGGCACGTCGCCTCTCCGTCGCCCCCATCGCACGGGGCCGATCGGCCGCGGTGGCCCCGGCGCGCCGGATGTGCAAAACGCGAGGTCAGCCGACGCCCCGCGAGACCCCCGTGAGCGAAGACAAGACCGCCAGACCCGGCAAGACCCTGTTGAACCCCGAGCGCAGGGCGGACGACGTCGATCAGTCGATCCGGCCGTTGAGCCTCGCCGAGTTCATCGGGCAGCGGGCGGCCCGCGCCAACATGCAGATCTTCATCGAGGCGGCCAAGAAGACCGGCCAGGCCCTCGACCACGTCCTGTTCGTCGGCCCGCCGGGGCTCGGCAAGACGACCCTGGCCCAGATCGTCGCCCGCGAACTCGGCGTGAACTTCCGCTCGACCTCCGGCCCGGTCATCGCCAAGGCCGGCGACCTCGCCGCGCAGCTCACCAACCTCGATGAGCGCGACGTCCTGTTCATCGACGAGATCCACCGCCTCAACCCGGCGGTGGAGGAGATCCTCTATCCCGCGATGGAGGATTACCAGCTCGACCTCATCATCGGCGAAGGCCCGGCCGCCCGCTCGGTGAAGATCGAGCTGCCGAAATTCACCCTCGTCGGCGCCACGACCCGCGCGGGCCTGCTCACCACGCCCCTGCGCGACCGCTTCGGCATCCCGATCCGGCTCGAATTCTACGAGATCGACGAGCTCGAACTCATCGTCCGCCGCGGTGCGCGGGTGCTCGGCCTCGGCATGTCGGAGGAGGGCGCCAACGAGATCGCCAAGCGCGCCCGCGGCACGCCGCGCATCGCCGGCCGCCTGCTGCGCCGGGTGCGCGACTTCGCCATCGTCGAGGAGGCGCAGACGGTGAGCCGCGCCATCGCCGACCGCGCGCTGCAGATGCTCGACGTCGATCCCGTCGGCCTCGACGTGATGGACCGCAAGTACCTCACCCTGATCGCCACCTCCTTCGGCGGCGGCCCGGTCGGCATCGAGACCATCGCCGCGGCCCTCTCCGAGCCGCGCGACGCGATCGAGGACATCATCGAGCCCTACCTGATCCAGAAGGGCTTCGTGCAGCGCACGCCCCGCGGGCGGGTGCTGACGCCGCACGCCTTCCGCCACATGGGCTTCGCCGAGCCGCGCCGCGATCCGGGCACGCAGTTCGGCCTGTTCGGCGGCAGCGACGACCCGGATGCCTGAGGCGGACGATCGCGCCTCGACGCGCGGCGGACCACCCGTCTCCGTCACCCGCCGCACGGTGCTGATCGGTCTCGGCGCGACGGCCCTGACCGGCGCCGGCACGGGCGCCTACGCCGTCGGCCTCGAGCCGATGCGCCTCACCGTCACCCGCTACAGCCTGCGGCCGATGGGCCCCTGGCCGGAGGGCCTGAGGCTGCGGATCGTCGCCCTGTCCGACATCCATGCCTGCGAGCCGTGGATGTCGGCCGCGCGCATCGAGGGGATCGTCGCCGCCGCGAACGCCCTGAAGGGCGACGTGACGGTGCTGCTCGGCGACTACGTCTCCGGCATGAACCTCGTCACCCGCTACGTCGACGCCGCCGAGTGGGGACCGATCCTCGGCGGGCTGCGGGCGCCGCTCGGCACCTACGCGATCCTCGGCAATCACGACTGGTGGGAGGACAGGGGGGCGCAGGCGCGCGGCAGCGGTCCGACGATCGCGGGGGAGGCCCTGCGGCGAAACGGCATCCGCGTGCTGCAGAACGAGGCGCTGCCGCTCGCGGTGCGGGGGCACGAGGTCTGGCTCGCCGGGCTCGGCGACCAGATCGCCTTCGTGCCGAGCGCCCGCAAGCGCGGCCATCCCCGGATCGGCGTCGACGACCTGCCCGGCACGCTCGCGCAGATCCCGGAGGGCGCTCCCGCGATCCTGATGGCCCACGAGCCCGACATCTTTCCCCAGGTGCCGGCGCGGATCACCCTCACGCTCTCGGGCCACACGCATGGCGGGCAGGTGCGCCTGTTCGGCTACGCGCCGGTCGTGCCCTCGCGCTACAAGAACCGCTTCGCCTACGGCCATGTGCGCGAGCAGACGGACCTCATCGTCTCCGGCGGCCTCGGCATGAGCATCGCCCCGGTGCGGCTCGGCGTACCGCCCGAGATCGTCGTGATCGACCTCGGCGGGGACGGGAAACCCATCTTCTAGATATGCATCGAGAGCATATCAGACCGATCGATGAACCGGGACGGGCTACCGGCGTAGGGTGTCGTTCGCTCACCTCCGGAGCGCTGGCTACCGCCAATCATCGTTGATTTTCATGCCCTTTTCGGGCGCGCCCTGTTCACCGCTTGCGAGAACGGTGAAGCTTAAATCCTTTGATCACAGGATTGTGCGCCGGCGGAACATGCATGCACCGCACAAGTTGAGGCCGCGACCCCGCTCCTCGGGAGCGCCGGCCCGAAACACCGATCCCAAGCACGACCTTCAAGGAAACATCCGCCATGAAGTCGACCGTCCTGGCCGCTCTCGGCCTGTCCGTCGCCCTCGCCACGCCCGCCCTGGCCCAGGACGCGCTGCCCCTTCGAATCGGTGCGGACGCGCCGATCGGTGCCGCGGCCACCTCGACCCCGGAGTTCCGCGCCGAGGCGCTGCGCTCGGACGCCGCCAGCATCGAGGCGAGCCGGATCGCCCTCGAGCGGTCCCGCAACCCGCGCGTGCGCAACTACGCCAACCGGGTGCTGGTCGAGCGTGAGGCCACCACCAAGGCGCTTCTGCCCGAGGGCACGTCCCTCTCCGCCAGCGGCCGCGTCGTCTCCGACAATCAAGGCATCCCGACCCGCCTCGACAATCCGGTCGGCGTGGTGCTGGCTCCGGTGACGCTCGCCGCCAACATCGGCACCGGCATCGTCGGCGGCGTGCTCGGCGGCGTCGGCCTCATCGACAACAGCCCGGCCGAGCCCGGTCGCCGCGTCGCGCTCGGCCCGAACGGACAGCAACGCATCGAGCGCCTCCGCTCGGCCCGGTCCGCCCGCGAGTTCGACCGCACCTACGTCAACGAGCAGGCCCGCTCGGACGCCCGCACGCTCGCCCTCTACAGCAGCTACGCCCGCAACGGCGACAGCACCGCCGGCCGCACCTTCGCCAACGAGGCGCTGCCCTACATCGCCGACGAGCACGCCCGGTCCGCGACGCTCGCCGACCGCCTCGGCGGCTGATCGACCCGCGCCCGACGCTGAAAAGGGGCCGCCCTCGCAAGGGGGTGGCCCCTTTCCGTTTCGGCACCCGGTCGGACCGTTCTCGGCTCCCGGCCGCCTCTCGCCACCGCGGGCCGGAGCCGGTAAAGACCGGCCTCCTCCTCAAAGCCGGATACCCATGGATCCGATGACAGGCGCCGACGCGCACCGCCTCCCGCTGCGCGTCTACTACGAGGACACCGACTTCTCGGGCTTCGTCTACCACGCGAGCTATCTGCGCTTCATGGAGCGCGGGCGCACCGAGCTTCTGCGCGGGCTCGCGGGCGACCAGTCGGACCTTCATGCGGAGGGAGCGGGTCTCGTCTTCGTCGTGCGGAAGATGACCCTCGACTTCCTGAAGCCCGCCCGCATGGACGACCTGATCGAGGTCCATACCCGCTCGAGCGAGTTGCGCGGCGCATCCATGCATCTGGCTCAGGAAGTCCGCCGCGGCGACGAGGTGCTGGTGCGCGCCGAGGTCGTCGTCGCCTGCGTGCGGAACGGGCGGGCGATCCGCCTGCCCGAGAGCCTGCGCCGCGCGCTCACGCCCTCCGAACTCGGACCCGCCTGACGTCGACGGGACGACCGATCATCGGCCCCGCTCCCAGCCTCATGATCCGCGGCGGGACAGGGTGCGTCGATCCCGCGAGCGGTCGGATCCCGGTCCACGCAACGGTTTCTTAACCCTGTCGCGAGCTTAGACTCCTGCACGGGCAGCGCCGATGCGGGCCGTCCGAGACCGGGCCCCGACCCATACTTTCGACAGATTCGCGAGTGATCTCAGGTCTCATCGCTCAAAGGATCAGTCGGCAGTCCGGCCCGCGGTGGCGCGGCCCTGACGACGCGAGGATCGTTCGATGACCCCAGCCGATGCCATGCAGGCCGCGCCCGTCGCAGACATGAGCCTGTTCGGCCTGTTCTGGCAGGCCCACTTCGTCGTGAAGATCGTGATGATGGGCCTGCTCGGCGCCTCGATCTGGTGCTGGTCGATCATCGTCGACAAGACGCTGCTGTTCCGCCGCACGGAAGCGGAGATGGATGCCTTCGAGGAGGCGTTCTGGTCCGGCCGCTCGCTGGAGGAGCTCTACCGCTCCTTCAACGACCGCCAGCCGACCGGGCTCGGCGCCCTGTTCGTCGCCGCCATGCGGGAATGGAAGCGCTCCTTCGAGGGCTCGGGCCGGCAGATCCACTCGCTGTCGCAGCGCATCGACAAGGTGCTCGACGTCACCATCCAGCGCGAGGTCGAGCGACTCGATTCGAAGCTCCTGTTCCTCGCCTCGATCGGCTCGGCCGGCCCGTATATCGGCCTGTTCGGCACCGTCTGGGGCATCATGACCGCCTTCACCTCGATCGCGGCCTCGAAGAACACCTCGCTCGCCGTCGTGGCCCCGGGCATCGCCGAGGCGCTGTTCGCCACCGCCATCGGCCTGTTCGCGGCGATTCCCGCGGTGCTCGCCTACAACAAGCTCCAGGCCTCCGTCGCCAAGTCGCAGTCGCGGCTCGAAGGCTTCGCCGACGAGTTCTCGGCGATCCTCTCGCGCCAGATCGACGAGCGCCTCTCGGTCGCCGCCTGACCGAATCGTTGCTGAAGCGGGAGCCAGGCTTATGGGCATGACGCACGGCGCGGCGCAGGGCGGCGGCAAGCGCCGCCGCCGTGGACGCCGCGGGCACGGCGCCATCAACGAGATCAACATGACGCCGTTCATCGACGTCGTGCTGGTGCTGCTGATCGTCTTCATGGTGGCCGCACCGATGATGACGGTGGGCGTGCCCCTCGACCTGCCGCAATCGAAGGCGAGCCCGCTCAACTCCGACGTCAAGCCGATCACGCTCTCGATCCGCCGCACCGGCGAGGTCTATCTCGGCGAGGTCGAGCTGAAGGACGACGACATCGTGCCCCAGCTCATGCAGACGGCCAAGACCGGCACAGAGGAGCGCGTGTTCGTGCGCGGCGACAAGCGGGTCGATTACGGGCGCGTGGCCCAGGTGATGGCGATCGTGACCGGCGGCGGCTTCAAGAAGGTCGCCCTCGTCACCGAGCCGGAATCGAATTAGCGGAGCGGGACGAAGTGGCTCTGCGCTGGCCCGAATCTCTTCGCAATCGCGAGCCGGGTGTCTGGATCTCGGCTGGCGCGCACGCCGCCGTGCTGGGCCTCGCGCTGTTCGCGGTCGCGGCCCCGGCCCTGCCCGACGCCCAGGAAGGCGTGCCGGTCGAGGTGCTGACCGAGCAGCAATTCTCCGAGCTGACCCGCGGCGAGCGCAACGCCGAGAAGCCGCAGAACAATCCGAACCGTGCCGACCGCGTTTCCGAGAAGGTGGAGCAGCGCGAGCCCGAGAACGCGAAGACCGACGCGCCGGCCGCCCCCACCCGCACCGCCGACACCCGGCTCGCCGCCGTCGACGCGATGCCGCTGCGCGCCGACACCGCCGATCCGGTGAAGGAGGAGGCGGAGGCCGCCGCCGCGAAGGCGGAAGCCGCCAAGGCCGAGGCCGAGAAGGCCGCTGCCGCCAAGGCGGCCGAGGCGAAGGCCAAGGCCGAAGCCAAGGCGAAGGCGGATGCCGCCGCGAAGGCCGAGGCTGCCAAGGCGGCCGAGGCCAAAGCCGCCGCCGCGAAGGCGGAGGCCGAGAAGCGCGAGGAACTCCAGAAGCTGGTCGAGCGCGAGCAGGCGGAGGCCGAAGCCGCCGCCAAGGCAGCCGAGAAGGCCGCCGAGGCCAAGGCCAAGGCGCGCGCCGAGGCGAAAGCGAAGGCGGAGGCCAAGGCCAAGGCGGACGCCGAGGCCCATGCCAAGGCGGAGGCCGAAGCGAAGGCCAAGGCCGAGGCCGCCGCGAAGGCCGAGGCGGAAGCCGAGCACCGCAAGCAGGTCGCCGAAGCCAAGGCCAAGGCGGAAGCCGAGGCGAAGGCCAAGGCCGAGGCCGCCGCGAAAGCCAAGGCGAAGGCGATGGCCGACGCCAAGGCGAAGGCCGACGCCGAGGCCAAGGCACGCCAGCAGGCAGAACTCGCCAACAGGGCCAGCCCCGGCGACAGCCGCGAGACGAACACGCGCGCCGCCTCGCAATCGACCGGCTCGACCGGGCGCGAGGTCCAGCGCACCGCCTCGCTCGGCGCGGCGACCGGCAACGCCCAGCGCCTCTCGCCGTCCCTGCGCGACGCCCTCGTCGGCATGCTGCAGCAGCAGATCGAGCGGTGCTACTCGGCGCCGCCGGGCGCGACGCAGGGCGTGGTGCTGCCGATGCTCGACATCCGCCTCAATCCGGACGGTTCGCTCACGGCTGAGCCCCGCGTGATGCGCGCCGGAAACAACTCGGTCGATCAATCGATCGCCCAGGCGGCGCTCCGGGCGGTGCGGCGCTGCGCGCCCTACAAGATCCCGGCCCAGTACGCGCCGTATTACAACGACTGGAAGGCCATCAACGCCGAGTTCGAGTTCTCGCCCGTGTGATCCGCCGGCTCGACCAGCCGATCCACCCCGTCTCGGCCTTCCTCTCTCGCACTCCTTTGACTGACCTGGACTTGTCCCATGCCTGGAACAGCCTTCACGCGGCGCGCCCTCCTGCCGGCTCTGACGGCCGCGCTCGGCGTTCTCGCCCTGGCGCTGCCCGCCGCCACCCCGGCGCGGGCGCAGCTCCAGCTCCGCATCGGCAGCGGCGCCTTCCAGCCGATGCCGATCGCGGTCGCCGACTTCGCGGGTGACGCGAGCCTCGGCACGCTGGTCTCCAGCGTCATCACCAACAACCTGCGCCGCTCCGGCTACTTCACGCCGCTGGAGAAGGGGCGCTTCCCTGAGAATCCGAGCTTCGACGCGGCGCCGAACTTCGAGGCGTGGAAGGGCGCGGGCGTCCAGGCGTTGGTGACCGGCCGGGTCGGGCGCGACGCTTCGGGCCGTCTCACCGTCGCCTTCCGCCTCTGGGACGTGGCCTCGGGCCAGCAGATCACGGGTCAGCAATACGGCACCGACGTCGCCAACGCCCGCCGCACCGGCCATCTCGTGTCGGACGCGGTCTACACCAAGGTCACCGGCCTCGGCCCGTGGTTCGACAGCCGCGTCGCCTATGTCGACGAATCCGGTCCGAAGGAGCACCGCCGCAAGCGCCTGATGGTGATGGATCAGGACGGCGCCAATGTCCGCGCGCTGACCGGCGGCGGCGACGTCTCGGTGGTGGCCCCGCGCTACTCGCCGGCGGGGCAGGACATCGCCTTCATGACCCAGGCGACGGGCCAGCAGCCGAAGGTCCAGATGATCGACCTGGAGACCGGCAAGCGCCAGACGGTCGGCAACTTCGCCTCGATGAGCGCCAGCCCGCGCTTCTCCCCGGACGGGCGCCGCCTCGTGATGAGCGTGCAGCAGGGCGGCAACGCCGACATCGTCACCGTCGATCTCGCGTCGAAGGCGCAGACGCCGGTCACGCAGGGACTGGCGATCGACACCTCGCCGAGCTACTCGCCGGACGGCAGTCAGATCGTGTTCGAATCCGACCGCGGCGGCTCGCAGCAGATCTACGTGATGGGAGCGGACGGCTCGAACCCGCGCCGCCTCTCGTTCGGCGAAGGCTCGGCCTCGCAGCCGGCCTGGTCGCCCCGCGGCGACCTCATCGCCTTCACCCGGCAGCGGAAGGGCGGCTTCGCCATCTGCGTGATGAAGCCCGACGGCTCGGGCGAGCGGGTGCTGACGGAGGGCTTCCACAACGAGAGCCCGACCTTCGCGCCGAACGGCCAGTACGTGATGTTCTTCCGCGATCCCGGCGGCCAGGGCGGCGGCAAGCTCTACATGGTCGACATCACCGGCAAGGTGGAGCAGCCGGTGCCGACCCCGTCTTTCGCCTCGGATCCGACCTGGTCGCCGCTCCTATCGGGGAAGTAGGCCGACGGTCGGAGCCGCACGAGTTCCGGCTGATCCCCTCGAGCTTTGCCCATCCCGTCATCGCGAGGCGGAGCCGAAGCGATCCAGAGCGCGACCTCTCCGGAAAGGTCGCGCCCTGGATTGCCACGGCTTCGCCTCGCAATGACGGCGGAGACGCCGAGGCGTTCCAACCGGAAACCGTATCAAAGCGGTCGAGTCGCGCGCGCCTCCGTGAGCGTGCTCGACCGCGCTGCTTTGGCAAGCGCATCGCTCCTCATTCTGAGGTGCCAGGAGCAAGCTCGGCCTCGAAGCACGCCGGAACGCCCGATCCGAAGGCATCGCTCTATCGGGTGAAGCGTCGCGGCGTGCTTCGAGGCCCGCTTTCGCGGGCGCCTCAGCATGAGGAGCGCCGCGAAGGCCGGCTTCCGGCCTCGCGCCAACGACGAAATCCGCGCGGGCCTCGACGGCCGGCACGGCAGAAACTCGTCTGGATCGCGATAAAAACCGCGGCGGAAGCGGTCCAGAGGTGGGGCTGATGCGTGTTCGAAGTCGCGCCGTGTCGGCCGCTTCTGCGCCCCTAGGGATCCGCTTCCGTCCGGTGTTCGTGGCGGGCCGCTAAGTCCGAGACCGAACGGGTTCTCAGGCTATCGTAGCGGCTTTGCGCTGCGGTGGAGTCATCCCTGTCTCCTCCAGCTTTCGCCAACAAACCGTGCGCGGACCACCCGGTTTCCTGGCCGATGTGCTTGCGACCGCGAAGCACGGATAGAGACTGCGTCCGTATTGGCAGGCCGTCAAGCGGGAATTTGCTGCCAAGCCGACTGTTTCTCGTCCTAGCGAATGCTTGATCGACAAAATCGTTCGCCGGCAACGGCTTACGGCGCACGATGGAAAAGTCCGATGTGCAGCGGGCCGAAAACGACGGTTTTCGGCAGGACGGCGGAGGTCCGGCGCGAGCGCGCCGTCGAGGCATCGACACAAACCAGCATCAATCGTCGGCGAGACTGTCCTGCCTGTCCTGGCCGCTCCCCCCCCCGGCAACCGGACAGGCTCGCGGGCCGGCACGACGCACCCAGCAGGCGTGCCGGTCCGCGGTCGATCAGATCGCCGCGAGCCCGCGTTGCACGGCCGGGCGGGCGAGCAGCGCGTCGAGCCAGCGGCGCACGTTCGGATGGCCGTCGAGTTCGATGCCCTGCTTGCCGTGGAACTTGGCCCAGGTCAGCGCGGCGATGTCGGCGATCGAGTAGGCGTCGGCGAGGTATTCGTGCGCGGCGAGCCGCCGGTCGAGGACGCCGTAGAGGCGCTTGGCCTCCTCCGTGAACCGCTCGATGGCGTAGGGGATCTTGTCCTGCGCGTAGATGCGGAAATGGTGGGCCTGCCCCAGCATCGGCCCGAGGCCGCCCACCTGCCAGAACAGCCACTCGTCCACGGCAGTGCGGGCGCGCTCGTCGCTGGGATAGAGGCAGCCGGTCTTGCGCCCGAGATATTGCAGGATCGCGCCCGACTCGAACACCGAGATCGGCGCCCCGCCCGGCCCGTCCGGATCGACGATGGCCGGGATCTTGTTGTTGGGCGAGATGGCGAGGAAGTCGGGCGCCATCTGCTCGCCCTTCCCGATATTCACCGGCACGACCCGGTAGGGCAGCCCGCACTCCTCGAGCATGATCGGGATCTTCCACCCGTTCGGCGTGCTCCAGGTGTAGAGTTCGATCGGCTGCGCCGTCGTGACCGCCATGCTGGCATCCCGGGAAAGCGGGCCCGCGCCCATCCTCGGCTAAGGAGGTAGCGCGGAACGGGCCGGCGGCTCAAGCCGACGGCCAAGCCTGTCTGCAATCGTGTGCAAGTTGCAGAGGGCGCTTGCTCTTTGGCCGCCGATGCGGCTGTGATGCGGCGTGGACGGCGACGCTGCCGAATCCGTCCCTCCGGAGTTGCCCGATGCTCTCTCGTCTCCTCGCCGCCGCCCTGATGGCGGCACCGCTCCTCCTGGCTCAGGCCGCGACGGCCAAGGACACCTGGAACGCACCGAGCGCCAAGGAGACGGCGAAGGAGCCGAGCGTGGCCCAATCCGCCGCCCGCGAGCGGCAGAAGAAGTGCGGCGCCGAGTGGCGCGCGCTCTCGGCCACCGAGAAGGCGGCCCAGGGGCCGAAATGGCCGCAATATTACAGCAAGTGCGTCAAGCGCCTGAAGGAGCAGAAGGCCTGACGGACCGTCCGCGCCGTTGACGGGGCAGGCCGTTCGTGAACCGAACGGCGGCGGGCGTGTTGCCCCGCCGACCTGTCCTGAAACGCTCCCGGGGCAATGCGGATCATGGTTCCGCGCGGGAGCGAATCGAAGCGAAGACCGAAAGCCTCGACGACATGGAGCGTGAACGCCGCATCCTGCAACGCACGGTAGCGGTCGCCGCGATCGTGCCCGTCCTGGCGGGACTCTACGGCGTGCTGTTCGGCATCGACGGCATCGGCGGCGGCACACCGGTCAACATCTCGGCCGACAGCCATTTCCGCTACCTGTCCGGCCTGCTGACCGGGATCGGCATCCTGTTCTTCACCTGCGTGCCGGCGATCGAGGACAAGTCGCGGCTGTTCCGCTTCCTCACCCTCGTCGTGGTGCTCGGCGGGCTGGCGCGGCTGCTCGGGCTCTACCTCACCGGGCTGCCGTCGCTGACCATGCTCGCGGCGCTCGCCCTCGAACTCGTCGTCACGCCGCTGCTCTGCCTGTGGCAGATGCGGGTCGCGCGCCTCGCCCGCGATCGGCGACAGGCCCTGGAGCCGGGTACCGGGGTCGCACGGTGAGCGGGGCGGCGCAGCGGGCCGGCCGGGCGGGTGCGGGCGAGCGCCTGCTCGACACCCTCGACCGCTGGGTGCCCAAGCCCGCCGCCTGGGCCTTCGCCATCCGGATCTGGCTCGCCATGATGCTGGCGCTCACCGCCGCGTTCTGGCTCCAGCTCGACAGCGCCTCCTCGGCAGCCGCCGCACTGGGTCCAGGCGCTGCGCGCGTGGATTTTCGGCCGTCCCGCCCGGACGGGGCTCGGCGCCGAGCGGGCGAACTGACGCCGCCGCTGCGCGCAAACGGTGCGATACCCACGAAAATTGGGTAAGGCGGCGGCATGGCAGCCTCACCCCTCGTCCGCTTCGCTCCCTCGCCGACCGGCTTCCTGCATATCGGCAACGCCCGCCCGGCGCTGCTGAACGCCCTGTTCGCCCGCCGCGAGGGCGGCCGCTTCCTGCTGCGCCTCGACGACACCGACCGGGAGCGCTCGACGGAAGAATTCGCCGCCGCCGTGGCCGAGGATCTCGGCTGGCTCGGCATCGCGCCGGACCTGTTCTTCCGCCAGAGCGAGCGCACCGCCCTCTACGACGCGGCGGCCGAGCGGCTGAAGGCGGCGGGGCGGCTCTATCCCTGCTACGAGACGCCGGAGGAGCTGGAGCGGCGGCGCAAGCGCCAGCTCGGCCGCGGCCTGCCGCCGATCTACGACCGGGCGGCGCTCGCCCTGACCGAGGCCGACCGCGCCGCCCTGGAGGCCGAGGGCCGCCGTCCGCACTGGCGGTTCAAGCTCGATCACCGCGTGGTCGCCTGGAACGATCTCGTCCGCGGCGAGAGCCACGTCGATTGCGCCTCGCTCTCCGACCCCGTGCTGGTGCGCGCCGACGGCAGCTACCTCTACACGCTGCCCTCCGTCGTGGACGACGCGGAGGTCGGCGTCACCCACGTGATCCGCGGCGAGGATCACGTCACGAATACCGGCGTGCAGGTGCAGCTCTTCGAAGCCCTCGGCGCCGCCGTGCCCGCCTTCGGCCACCACAACCTGCTGACCACCGCGGACGGGGAGGGGCTGTCGAAGCGCCTCGGCCATCTCTCCCTGCGGTCGCTGCGCGAGGCCGGCTACGAGCCCGCCGCCGTGCGCTCGCTCGCGGTGCTGACCGGCTCGGCCGAGGCCGTACGCCCGATCGCCTCCCTCGACGAGTTGGCGGGCCTCGTCGATCTCGCCCACCTGTCGCGGGCGCCGGCGCGGTTCGACCCGGCGGAGCTCGACGGGATGAACGCCCGCCTCGTCCACGACATGCCGCTCGACGCGGTTCGCGAGCGGCTCGCCGCCCTCGGCGTTCCGGCGGACCAGGCCGAGGCGTTCTGGCCGGCGGTGCGGGCCAATCTCGGCCGCGTCGCGGAGGCCGCGGATTGGTGGCGGGTGGTGGCGGGGCCGGTGACGCCCGTGATCGCCGAGCCGGATTTCATCGCCGGGGCCGCCCGGCTGCTGCCGGAGGCGCCGTTCGATGCCGGCACGTGGAAGGCCTGGACCGACGCGGTGAAGGCCGAGACCGGCGCCAAGGGCCGCGCCCTGTTCATGCCGCTGCGCCTCGCGCTGACCGGCCTCGATCACGGCCCGGATCTCTCCGCGCTGCTGCCGCTGATCGGACCCGAGCGGGCGGGGCGGCGGCTGGCCGGCGAGACCGCCTAATCCAGGACGCCGTCGGGCTCCGCCTCGATCATCATCACATCGAGGGTGAAGCTGCCGTCGTCCTCGATCGCGAAATGGGACCGCACCGCCTCGGCGGCCCCCGTCTGAAGCGCCCGGATCACTGCGATGCTCGCCTCCGGCGTGCCCATCCGGGCGACCCAGGACGGGAAGTCCATGCGCACGCGCCAGTGCCGGGCGGCGCCGGGCACGAAGCCGGCCTCCGCCAGCATCCGGCGCCACTCCGCCTCGCCGTAGTCGCGCACGTGGGACGGATCGCGCAGCAGCTCCCAGGCCTGGAGATGGGTGTCGAGCAGCGGCGGACCCGGATGCACGACATCGACGATGCCGAGCCGCCCGTCGGGGGTCAGCACCCGGTGCGCCTCGCGCAGGGCGGCGGGCACGTCGCCCCAATGGTGAGCGCTGTAGCGCGAGAGCACGCGCTCGAAACTCGCATCCGCGAAAGGCAGCGCCTCGACGCTGGCCTGCCGCGTCGCGACGTTGGTCAGGCCACGGCGGCGCGCCTCGACCGAGACGGCGTCGAGCATCACCTGCGACAGGTCCAAGGCCGTGACGGAGCGGACATGCGGCGCCACCGCGTAGGTGACGTGGCCGCCGCCGCAGCCGAGATCGAGCACCGCCGCGTGGGGGAGGGCAGCGAGACCAGCCAGCGCCTCGAGGTCTTCGCCCGCGGCGTGGACGGCGCTGGCGACGTAGGCGGCGGCGCGGCTGCCGAACTGGCTCGCGGTCTGGGCGTCGTGGCTCGGCGATCCGCTCATGCCGTCCGCTCTCCTCCGGCCGCGGCCCGCTCGATCGCCGCGACGTCGAGCTTCACCATGCCCTGCATGGCGGTGAAGACGCGGGCGGCCACGTCCGGATCGGGATCGGCGAGGCGGCGCAGCATCACATCCGGCACGATCTGCCAGGGCACGCCCCAGCGGTCGCGCAGCCAGCCGCAGGCGATCTCCGCCCCGCCGTCGGCGGTGAGCGCCGACCACAGGCGATCGACCTCGGCCTGATCCCGGCAGGTGACCGAGATCGAGGCGGCGGTCCCGTAATCGACCGGCGTGCCGCCGTTCAGCGCCTGAAAACTCTGCCCGCCCAGGGTGAAGGCGATCAGGATCGGCTCGCCGGCCTCGCCGCCCGGCCAGGGGCCCGGCGAGCGCTGGACGTGGTCGATCCGCGAATCGGGCACGAGCGACACGTAGAGGCGGACGGCCGCCTCCGCGTCCTTGCCGAACCAGAGGCAGGTGCTGACGTCGGGCATGGGGCGCTCTCCCTCTCCGCGCTCAGGATAACGAGCCCAGCGCTCGAAATTCAACCGCCGGACCGGCCGCCGCGGCCGTTCAGGTCGTCAGTCCTCCGCCCGCCGGCGGGAGCGGCGCGAGCCGCGTCAGGCGCAGCGCGACGAGGAGGGCCGCCACGTAGAGGCTGCCGAAGAAGCCCGCGACGCCGGGCCAGCCGAAATGGAGGAAGAACCAGCCGCCCGCCGTGCCGAGCAGGGACGAGCCGAGATAGTACATGCAGAGATAGATCGCCGAGGCCTGGGCCCGGTCGCTCGACGCCCGGCGCCCAACCCAGCTCGACGCCACCGAGTGCGCGCCGAAGAAGCTCACGGTGACGACGACGATGCCTGCGATGATGAGGACGAGGTTGTCGGCGAGCGTCAGCGCGATGCCGCCGATCCCGAGGAGGATCGCCAGCCACAGCACCTTGCGCCGCCCCAGCACCCCGGCGATGTGGCCGGTGATGGCCGAACTCGCCGTGCCCGCGAGGTAGACGATGAAGATCAGCCCGATCACCGTCTGGCTCAGGGAGAAGGGCGGTTCGAGCAGGCGGAAGCCGATATAGTTGTAGACGCAGACGAAGCCGCCCATCAGCAGGAACGGCTCGAGGAACAGCCACGGCAGGCCGGCATCGCGGAAATGGTGGGTGAAGGTGCCGGGCACCTCGCGCCAGCGCATGCGGTGGGCGAGGAAGTGGCGCGAGGCGGGCAGGGCGAACTGGAAGGCGAGCGCCGCGAACAGCGCCAGCACGCCGATGATTCCGAGGCCCCAGCGCCAGGAGGCGTGGTCGGCGATGACGCCCGCGAGCAGCCGCCCGACCATCCCGCCCAGGGCGTTGCCGCCGATGAGCAGCCCCATCGACAGGCCGATGGCCCGCCCGTGCATCTCCTCGCTCAGGTAGGCCATGGCGACGGCGGGCAGGCCGCTCGCGGCGATGCCGGTCAGCGCCCGCAGCATCAGGAAGCCGTGCCAGCTCGGCATCAGCACGGCGCCGATGGTGAGGAGCGCCGAGGCGAACAGCGAGGCCGCCATCACCCGCTTGCGGCCCCAGACCTCGGAGAGAGGGCTGACGATCAGCAGCGAGACCGCGAGGGTCGCGCAGGGCAGCGACAGCGCGAGGCTGCTCTCGGCCGGGGAGACGTCGAAGGTGTCGTGGAAGACCGGCAGGAGCGGCTGGACGCCGTAGAGCACCGCGAAGGTGGAAAACCCCGCCGCGAACAGGGCGAGGGTTGCCCGGCGGAAAGTCGGCGTCCCGGCCTCGATGAACCGGTCGCTGTCGTCCGCCATCGCTGCCCCGTGCCCTTGATCCAACGCGTACCCCTCCCCCACCTGCGCCGCAGAGGGGGGAGGGTCAAGCACTTGGATCAACGCGGAGCGGGCGGCTGCTGCCCCTCTGCCTGCTGCTGGAGCAGCGGCGTGATGCGGCGGACCGTGACGCGGCGGTTCTCGCGGTTCGCCTCCTGCGTGTTCACCTTCAGGTACTGCTCGCCGTAGCCCTGCGTGGTGAGGTTCTCCGGCGGCACCTGGAAGTTCTGCGTCAGCACCGCGGCCACCGACTGCGCCCGGCGATCGGAGAGCGACAGGTTGTCGATGTCCGACCCGACGGCGTCGGTGTAGCCCTCAATCAGGAACACCTCCTGCGGATTGTCCTTGATCGTCCGGTTGATCGCCTCGGCGATGGTCGAGAGGCGCTTGGCCTGGTCGGGCGTGACGGTGAAGGAGCCGGTGTCGAAGGTGATCGTGTTGATGTCCACCGAGGGCATGCGCGCGCGCAGCTGCGGGCTGTAGCGCACCTGATCCAGGGTGTAGCGCCGATCGAGCTTCTGAACCGGCGGGGCGGAGAGCGCCTCGTAGACGGTGCGCTCGTCGGCCCCGTCGTAATCGACGACGTAGCGGTCGCGCGGGATGCGGATATCCGGCGGCGGCAGGTCCACCACGTCCTCGTAGATCGGCCGGGGGGCGCCGCCGTAGGTGTTGTTGATCAGCACGACCTCGCGTCCGTCGCGGTAGCGGCGGGAGCGGCGCAGCAGCCGGCCGTCGTCGTCCACGACGGTGATGATCTGTCCGCCCGCCGGGCTGTCGACGTAGCTGTAGATCTCGCCGCCGCGGCGCTCGCTGCGATAGCCGCGGTCGCCGTAGATCGTTCGGAAGCGCTCGTTCTCGTCGTGGCGGATGTAGGTGGTGTCGCGGTCGCGCACGATGATGCGGCCCGGCTCGCGGTAATAGGTTCGGCCGTCGATGTCGTACTCGCGGCGGTCGCGGCGGATCGTGTCGTAGTCGCGCACGCGGTAATCGTCGTCGCGGAACCCGCCGGGAACGTAGGCCGGCGTGCCGGGCACGTTGAAGCGGTCGCGCCGGTCGTCGCGGTCGCCGCGCCGGTCATCGAAACGCCGGTCGTTGTCCCGGCGATCATCCCGGCGGTCGTCGTCGCGGCGATCGAGCCGGTCACCGCGCCGGTCGCCGTCCCGCCGGTCCCCATCGCGCCGATCATCGAGGCCGCGCTGATCGAGGCGGCCGTCGGGCTGGTTCGGCGCCACGGCGTCGGGCTGCGTGCCGGGGGGCTGGACCGGTCGGCCGGGAACGCCCGGCTGCTGGTTCGGGGCCACCGGACGGCCGGGGACACCCGGCTGCTGGTTCGGCGCCGTGCGCCCGCCGGGCGCTTCGCGGGTCGCGTCGGGCTGGGCCGCGGACGGCGCGGCCGGCTGATCCGGACGGGTGGGCTGCTGCGGGTTCGGGGCCACCGGACGCCCCGGCACGCCCGGACGCTGGTTCGCGGGGGGCTGGGGCTGCGTCGGCGGCGTCGGGCGCTCGGAGGCCGGCGGCGTCGGCGCCTCGGGGGCGCGGCGCTGGCTCGGCGCGGCGTCGCGATCGGTGTCGCGGCCGGCGGGGCGAGCCGGACGGTCCTGGCCGTCGCGGTCCGGCCTGTCCGGTGCCTCGCGACGGGCCGGCGCCTCGCGCTCGGGAGCGTCGCGGCGGGCCGGCGCCTCACGATCCGGGGTCCGTTCGCGGGCCGCCGGCGGGGTCGGGCGCTCGTCGGAGCGATCCGGACGCTGGGCCGGGGCCGGTGCCCGCTCGGGGCGCTCCTGGCGATCCGGACGCTCTTGGCGATCCGGGCGTTCCTGGCGGTCAGGCCGCTCCTGCGGGGCCGGACGCTCGGGGCGCGCGGGTCGCTCGGCGGGTTCCGGCCGCTCGCGGGCGGCGGGGGCCTGACGCGGCTCGGGCCGCTCCGGACGCTCGGGCCTGTCCGGCCGCTCCCGCGCCGGCGGTCCGCCGCGCTCGACTCCGCCACGCTCGGCCGGACCGGCACCGCCGGGCCCACCCGGCCCACCGGGGCCTCCTGGTCCGCGGCCGCCGCTGCGCGGCCCCTCTCCGGCATCCTCGCGCTGCGCAAGCTCGATCCGTCCGCCGTCGCCGAGAGACCGCGCCATGGACAGATCGGAGAGGACGAGCGCCGGCAGCACGGTGCCGGCCAGGAGCAGGGAGCGGGTCATCCGCATGAAGTCAGCCTCACAAAACACAATCGGCGGTTCCGAACACAGGCGGGCCGGATTGGTTCCCAATCACGCCGGGTCGAAATCCGGCAAAGACTGGTCGAGGCTAAGGACTTTTCTGCGTTTTTCCCCCTGATGAGCCCGCTCTGATCGGTAGCTGCGGCTTACGGCACCGGCGTCAGCGCCGGGGGCGGGAGGAGGCTCGGGACGATGATGCGGATGGCGCTGCGGCTCTCACCGGTCGAACCGGTCTGCTCGCCGGCCTCCTTCGCGGCGTGGTCCTTCGCGACGTCCTTCGAGAGCTCGGACGGTGCGCCCTCGCGGTTGGCCGCATCGGCGGCGAGGCTCGCCGCCGTCCGGTCGGCCCGGCCGACGAGGGTCAGGCGGACCTTCGGCGCCCGCGACAGCTTCTCCGCGGTCATCGGCGTGACGAAGATGTCGCCCTTGTGCCGGACCAGCATGCTCTCGGCCTTGGCGAGCGACTGCGCCCAGCTCTGGCCCTCCCGCTTGCAGGAGCAATCCGCCGTGAAGCTCTTGCGGAACTTGAAGGCCGACGGCAGCGCCGTGTAGGCGCGATTGCCCTTGATGGTGGCAGCGTATTTCAGGGCTTCGTCGCCGTGCGGCATCGAGTAGGCGACCGCCTCCGTGCCGGGGCAGAGCGCCTGGCACATCTCGTCGGCCCCGCCGCGCCCGTCGGGCAGGTTCGCCATCGGGAAGTACGACCCGTCGCAGGTCTTCACGCAGATCACCTGCACGCCGCCGCGGGCGGTCTGATTGCCGGCCGTCTGTCCCTCCTGCCCATCGCCGGGGGTCAGGCCGGTGCAGGCATTCGACACGGCGGCGACGAGCTGCCGACGGCGGGCGGCCACCACCTCGCCGTCGCCCCCGCCATAGGTGGCGTTGAGCGAGCGGATCCGCGCTTCGACGGCGCCGCATTGCGGGGGACGCGTGTCGAAGAACAGGAACTTGCCGCCCTCGCAGTTGAGGCTGCGATAGTAGGCCTCGAGGCGCGCGACCTCGCTCTGGAGCGCCGACGCCGTGGAGGCGCTGGCGTTGAGATTGGCGAGTTCCGTCCGGTAGCGCTGGCAGGCCCACACGTCGGGCGCAGCGACGGCCGGCGCCGCCCGAGCGAGGGCGAGCGCGGCGAGCACGACGCCGAGTGCGCGGCGAAACTGCGGTCCGATCATCGGCATGGTGCGGATGCTGGGGATCTCGGGCAGGGGTCGCGGGGGTTCACAGCAGGATGCCGGGCCGCGCGAAGCGGCACAAGCGATCCCCGACATGTGTTAAAGCCCCTCGCCCTTTCGGGACAGAGACACCATGTCTCTGCGGCCGAGCTTTGAGGGGATTGCGTCGATGATGTGGCTCACGGGCACCAATGGGAATGGCGGCCGGCGCGCCGCGGCCGGCCTCGCCGCGGGCGTCGCCGTCTGCCTGGCTTTGGCGGCCCCGGCCGCAGCGCAGGAGCCCGACCGGATCTTCGACAAGTCGACGGTCTGGCGCCCGCTGACCCCGAACGACAAGCTCGTGGTCTACGGCATCGACGACCCGGCGGTGGCCGGGATCGCCTGCTGGTACACCCAGCCCGAGAAGGGCGGCATCAAGGGCACGTTCGGGCTGGCGGAGGATGTCTCGGACATCTCGCTCGCCTGCCGGCAGGTCGGCCCGGTCCAGTTCAAGGACAAAATGAAACAGGGCGAGGTGGTGTTCAGCGAGCGCCGCTCGCTGATCTTCAAGTCGATGCAGATCGTCCGCGGCTGCGACGTCAAGCGCAACACGCTGATCTACATGGTCTATTCCGACAAGGTGATCCAGGGCTCGCCCAAGAACTCGACCTCCGCCGTGCCGCTCGCCCCGTGGGGAACCGAGCCGCCGCCGAAATGCGCGGATTTCCTGAAATAGGCGAACGGGGATCACGCGTAGTGCCAGCGGCACTGGGCGATTTCGAGCGTCTGCTCGGTGCCCGTTCCACCGACGCGGTAGACCAGACGGTGCGAGCCGGTGATGCGGCGCGACCACCATCCCTTCAGATTGCCCTTCAAGGGCTCGGGCTTGCCAAATCCCGCGAAGGGTGAGCGGGAGGCGTCCTTGATGAGGTCGTTGAGGCGCCTTAGAACGGCGGGATCCGTCGCTTGCCAGTGGAGGTAATCCGCCCAAGCCTGATCGGACCAGAGCAGCCTCACTCCTCGATCAGGGGACGCTCCGTGCCCCCGCCCGCATCGAGCTGGCTCACGCTCGCCATCAGGCGGGCGGCGTTGGCCGGCGTGCCGAGCAGATGCATCGTCTCGCGCAGGCTCTCCAGCTCGGCGAGGGGGATGATCGCAAGGTCCTCGCGGTTCCGGCGCGACACGACGAGTTCGACCCGGTCGCTCTCGACCCGGTCGAGATGCTCGGCCAGATGACGCCGCAGCTCCGTGAAACCGACAGAACCCATGGGCTCACACCGACCCTGTACCGCTTCCTGTACAGATTGATAGTGGCCGGACAAGGCCGCTGCAAGCGGTGCACGAGGGTCCGGGGGAGGGTATCAATCCTGACAGGTGATGCGCAGCGGGCGCGGGGCGCTCTTCACCGGGGCGGCGTCGCCGATGGCACCGGTATACTCGTCCTGCGCGGCGACGCCGTAATTGGCGGCGCTGGCGAAGCCTTGCGACTCGCACCAGGCGTTGGCGACGACCTGTCCGCACTCGCTCGGACCGCCGCTCAGGCACTCGCCGACGCCGTAGCCGTCCTCGGCCGGGATCAGGAACGTCTTCTCGACGGGCTTGCGCGCCGCGGCGGGCTCACTGCCGGCGCTCGCCGGCAGGGCAGCGCTGGCGAGAACGAGAGCGAGAAGGGCGACGGTCGGACGGCGCATGGTGAAGACCTTGTGAACGGGTTCGTTCGAGTGCGGAGTGTTCGGACGGCGCGGTAAACAAACCCTTGCCGGTCCGGATCACGGTCGATTGAGAAGCGGCACGTCCGCCGCCCTTCTCGAATTCATCACCGTTTTGGGGTAGCCCAACCGCGTGGCGGCGACCGTCGCGGCGACGCAACAGCGGCGGGCGGCGGCCCGGGCGAGACTGTGGCGGCGCCGCGGCCCGGCAATGCCCGGCGGCGAGCGGAAAGTGCTGCGCCGCAACGACAAACGACGAGGGCGGCAGCCGCCGCAGGGGAGGCCGGGCGAGCCCGGCAGGAACGCAGTCGATGACGCCGATGTTGCGCCTCTACAACACGCTGACCCGCGAGAAGGCGGCCTTCGCCCCGATCGATCCGGCGAACGTGCGGATCTATGCCTGCGGGCCGACGGTCTACGACGCGGCGCATATCGGCAACGCCCGACCGATCATCGTCTTCGACCTGCTGTTCCGGCTGCTGCGCCACCTCTACGGCGAGGCGCACGTCACCTACGCCCGCAACGTCACGGACGTGGACGACAAGATCAACGCCCGCGCGCTCGAGCGCGGCATCACCATCCGCGAGCTCACCGACGGCATGCTGGCGCAGTTCCACCGGGACATCCGCGACCTCGGCGTGCTGATGGCCGACGACGTGAACCGGGCCGGCGCGCCGGCGCGCTTCATCGAGCCGCGGGCCACCGACCACATCGCGGAGATGCACCGGCTGATCGAGGGGCTGGTCGCGGCCGGCCACGCCTACGTGGCGGAGGGGCACGTCCTCTTCGACGTGCCCTCCATGCCGGATTACGGCGCGCTCTCGAAGCGCCCGCTCGACGAGATGGAGGCGGGCGCCCGGGTCGAGGTCGCGCCCTACAAGCGCTCACCCCTCGACTTCGTGCTGTGGAAACCCTCGAAGGAAGGGGAGCCCTCCTGGCCCTCGCCCGCCGGGATCGCGGCGCCGGGCCGGCCGGGCTGGCACATCGAGTGCTCGGCCATGTCGTGGAAGCACCTGGGCGAAACCTTCGACATCCATGCCGGCGGCATCGACCTGATCTTCCCCCACCACGAGAACGAGGTGGCCCAATCCCGCTGCTGCTTCGGCACCGACGTGATGGCCAACGTCTGGCTCCACAACGGCTTCCTGCAGGTCGAGGGAGAGAAGATGTCGAAGTCGCTCGGCAACTTCATCACCATCCGCCAGGTGCTCGACGACTGGCCGGGCGAGGTCGTGCGCCTCAACATGCTGAAGACCCACTACCGCCAGCCGATCGACTGGACCCTGCGCGGTCTGGAGGAATCGAGCCGGATGCTGGACCGCTGGTACGAGGCGGCCGGCGAGGCGGCGCCGGGCGCCTCGGTGCCCGAGGGCGTGGTCGAGGCGCTCGGCGACGACCTGAACACGCCGGCCGCCATCGGCGAGTTGCACCGGCTCGCCGGCAGCGACGCCGGAGCGCTCAAGGCCGGCGCGGGGTTGATGGGCTTCCTGCCGCACACCGCGTCGGAGCGCGAGGCCGCGCGGGTCGGCGCGGCGGGGATCGACGTGGCGCGTGTCGAGGCGCTGATCGCCGAGCGCAAGGCGGCCCGCGCCGCCAAGGACTGGGCCGCCTCCGACCGGGTGCGCGACGCGCTCACCGCCCTGGGCGTCAGCGTGAAGGACAACAAGGACGGCACCACCACTTGGACGGTGGCGGGCTGAAGCGTCAGCCCGTCAACCGCTCCAGCCACCCGCCGCCATGGGCGAAGGAACGCCCGCTCAGCCGGCGCAGCGCTTCCTCCGTCGGCACGAGCGGGTGCTCGGCATAGACCTGCGCGATCTCCTCGGCGGTGTTGGGGAGCCGGGAGAACTCCTCAACAATCGCGTCGTAGTTGGTCTTGAGCGTGCGCGAGGACGGGTCGAGCCCGGTGACGACGACGAGACCGGTCGGCGGGGCATCCACCAGCATCACGTCGAGATCGGGCCGGTAGCGCTTCAGGATTGGCACGATCTTCCAGACGTCGCCGGTCCACCAGCCCTCGAACGGAGTTCCCCGCGCGCGGATGTCGGCCTGCATCGGGTCGCGGTCGGCCATCGGCGCGGCCACCGGCAGGCAGTCGTGCATCACGATGATCGAGTCGCGCCGGCAGATCGCCTCGGTGTTGAGGAAGTCGCGCAGCAGGAACTCGAACAGGTGCATGCCGTCGAGGAAGGCGAGGTCGATCCGCCCGCCGATGTCGCGGCGCAGGTTCAGATGCGCGAAGAACACGTCGCTCATCACCTGAAACAGCGAGACCTTGACCTTATTGGCTGCGACGTTGGTCCGAAGCCGGAATTCCGGATCGACGGCGACGCCGTGGCGGCAGGCGATGCCCGAAAAGATGTCGCCGAAGGCGACGCCGATCTCCAGGTAGCGCCGGACGGCGGCGTTGCGGGAGAGCTTGGCCAGCACGCTCGCGTAGTACTCGCCCCGGTGCTCGCCGGCGATGGTCTGTCCGGGCTCGGTCGAAGCCGTCATCAGAATCGCTTCTCGATCAGTTCGTCCGCCATCGGCGCGGGCTCGGTGCGGGCCAGAACCTCGCGCAGGGTGTCCAGCACGCGGTCGGGATCCTCGCCGACGAGGTAGTTCAGATCGAGGCCCTCGCGGATGAAGCCGTGGCCGCGCATGTGGTCGATCAGGGTGATGAGCGGGTCCCAGAAGCCGTTCACCGAGAGCAGCAGGATCGGCTTGCGGTGCTGGCCGAGCTGCGCCCAGGTGAGCTGCTCGACCAGCTCCTCCAGCGTGCCGATGCCGCCGGGCAGGGCGACGAAGGCGTCGGCCCGATCGAACATCAGCCGCTTGCGGGTGTGCATGTCGGAGACGACGACGGTCTCCTGCACCGCATCGAGCATGCGCTCGCGCGACTTCAGGAAGTCCGGGATGATGCCGGTGACGTAGCCGCCCGCATCGAGCGTCGCGCTCGCGACGGTGCCCATCAGGCCGACATTGCCGCCGCCGTAAACGAGCTTGACGCCCGCGCGGGCGAGCGCGGTACCGAGCCGGCGGGCGGCGTCGGCGAAGGCGGGATCGCCGCCGAAGCCGGAGCCGCAATAGACGCAGACGGAGGTCAGCGGCGCCATCACGCGTCTCCTCGACGGCGGCGGCGGACCGCATCCGGGCATCGGATCAGGCGCGCGTCCAAGCCGAAGAATGCTGAGTTCACGCGGGAAAAGTGGGTACGCGCGCGTTCGAGCTTTGGTGTTCTTCTCATGTTCGTTAATATGTCACCGGATTTAGACGGGTTGTCGACAATCGGCGGCACGATGTGCGCGCCCGCGGCGGCCCGAGGCGTGCGGGAGTGTTCGGCCATGACGGCTGAGGTGCGGCGAAGCCTCGTCCTCGCGGCAGCGGGGCTGCTCGGCGGCTTCGCCATGGTGGTCGCGTTGTTCGGGACCGGGGAGCTTCTCAAGCGCAACGCGACGGTCAACCCTTCTGCCGAGACACCGGCCGCGCCGGACGGACCGTCGGCCGGGGCGGAGACCGGCGACCGTGCGGGCAAGGAACCCTCGACGGACTCTCCTCATGCCGCCCTCGGAGCCCTCTCGCAAGGGGGGACCGGGCCGGGACAGCCGGCCGCGCCCGACGCGACGCCGCGCGGGGACGACGGAACGCCGAGCTTCGACATCGTCCGCGTCGAGCCCGACGGGGCGAGCGTCATCGCCGGGCGCGCGGCGCCCGACAGCCGCATCGAGCTCCTGCGCGACGGCAAGCCCTTCGCCACGGCTCGGGCCGACGCCTCCGGCCAGTTCGCCCTGACGCCGCCGGACCTGCCGCCGGGCACGAGCGAGATCGCCCTGCGTGCCACCGGCGCCGACGGCAAGCCGCTGCCGGGGCGCGAGAGCGTGACCGTGGTGGTGGCGGAGAAGCGCGATGCCAAGCCGCTGATCGCCCTGAGCGCGCCCGACGCGCCGACGCGGGTGCTGTCGCAGCCGGATGCGCCCGACGCCTCCGGCAAGCCGCCGGCCGCCGCCTTCGCCGCGACGCCCGGCAACGCCGCGCCCGCGCCGGGTGGGACCGAGGGATCGCGGGAGGCCGGCAAGCCGGCCGGCGAGAGCCGGTCGGCCGCGGTCAAGCCGAGCCGCGGGTCCGACAAGCCCGCCGGCAAGGCGCCGGCCGAGGCGGGCGCCATCCGCATCGTCAGCGTCGATGCGCAGGAGGGCGGGCGCCTCGACGTCACCGGTCAGGCGACGGCGTGGAGCAGCCTGCGCCTCTACCTCAACGACACCATGGTGGCCTCGGGACGGTCCGGGGCCGACGGGCGGGTCGCCTTCACGATCGGGCGCGGAGTGAAGCCGGGCGCCTACCGCATCCGGATCGATTCCGTCGATCCCGCGGGCGGCAAGGTGAAGTCTCGCGCGGAGGTGGCCTTCGCCTATCCCGACAGCGTGCCGCCGACGCGCTACGCGGAGACCGGCCCGGCCGCCGCAGCGAAGCCCGAGGGAACGTCGCCGCCGACCCCGAAGGCACAGCCGGGCCGGGAGCGGGCGGCGGTCGAACCCCGCACGACCGCCCCGGAGCAGCCCGGAGCGGGTCGCCCGACCCCAGCGGCGAAGACCAAATCCGCGGAAGCGAAATCGGCGGAGGCGAAATCGGCGGAGATCGGCCCGGCGCCGAGCCTCGCGGCGGCTCCGCCCGTCGCGGTCGCAGGGTCGCGCGGCGAGGCGGATCGCCCGGTAACCGCCGGCACGCCCGCCCTGGCCGCGTCCTCGGGCGCCAGGACGCCGACGCCGGCTGCGGACGGCCGGGCCGCCGCCGCGCTCGCGCCGAGCCTTCCGGGGGGCAGGTCGGCCGCGGCCGATGCGGGCGCCGTGTTCGTGCCGGAGATCAACACCGCCCGGATCACCCGCGGCGACAGCCTGTGGCAGATCAGCCGGCGCACCTATGGCCGCGGCAACCGCTACACGGTGATCTACGACGCCAACCAGGATCAGATCCGCGACCCGAACCGGATCTATCCGGGCCAGATGTTCGTGCTGCCGAAGGACGCGCCGTCGGCCCGCGGCGTCCCCGACCGCCGGACCTGAGGGGTCGCCGGGCGGCTCCGGCAACGGGGAGGGTGCGCGATCGCGCGCGAGCGCCTATATCCGCCTCGCGACGGCCGCCTCGCGCCGAAGATTTTTTCCGAACCTCACGATGGCAAAAGCACCCGCGCCGGCGGGGGAGGGCGCGTCCGCGCCCCTCGATCGTCCCGGCCTCCTGACGACCTATCGCCGGCTCTGGCCCTATCTCTGGCCCCACGGCCGCGCCGACCTCCAGCGCCGCGTGTTCCTCGCCTTCGGGCTGCTCTTCGTCGCCAAGGCCGCGACGATGGTGATGCCCTTCACCTTCAAATGGGCCACCGACGCGCTGGTCGCCGCGATCGGCGCCAAGGACGGGGCGGGGGAGGCCGCCTCCGCGGTGCCGGCCGGCCTCGTCTCGGCGCCCTTCCTCCTGATCGCCCTCTACGGCCTGTCGCGCATCGCCATGGCCGGGCTGACGCAGGTGCGCGACGGGCTGTTCGCCAAGGTCGCGATGCACGCCGTGCGGCGCCTCGCGCTCCAGACCTTCGAGCACATGCACCGGCTGTCCCTGCGCTTCCATCTCGAGCGCAAGACCGGCGGCCTCACCCGCGTGCTGGAGCGCGGCCGCTCCGGCATCGAGGAATTGTCGCGCCTGATGGTGCTGACGCTGGTGCCGACCATCGTCGAGCTGGCCCTGGTGCTGGGCATCCTCGCCTACGAGTTCGACTGGCTCTACTCGGCGGTCGTGGCGACGATGATCGCCGCCTATCTCGGTTTCACCTGGAAGGCGACCGAGTGGCGCATCGGCATCCGCCGCCGGATGAACAACTCGGACACCGAGGCCAACACCAAGGCGGTCGACTCGCTCCTGAACTTCGAGACGGTGAAGTATTTCGGCGCCGAGAACCGCGAGACCGCCCGCTACGACGCCTCGATGGAGCGCTACGAGAAGGCCTCCACCCAGACCTACGTCTCGCTGGCGGTGCTCAACGCCGGCCAGGCGGTGATCTTCACCCTCGGCATGACGGCGGTGATGCTGTTGGCCGCCCGCGACATCCTCTCCGGCCACACCACGATCGGCGGCTTCGTGCTCGTCAACACGATGCTGGTGCAGCTCTCGATCCCGCTGAACTTCATGGGAATGATCTACCGCGAGATCAAACAGGCGCTGATCGACATCGACGACATGTTCCTGATCCTCCACCGCAATCCCGAGATCGCCGACCGGCCCGGCGCGGCCCCGCTCAAGGTCGAGGCCGGCACGGTGCGCTTCGAGGACGTGCGCTTCGCCTACATCCCGGAACGGCCGATCCTGCGCGGGATCTCGTTCGAGGTGCCGGCGGGCCGCACCGTCGCCATCGTCGGCCCCTCGGGAGCGGGCAAGTCGACGCTCTCGCGCCTCCTGTTCCGCTTCTACGAGCCGAATGCCGGCCGCATCACCATCGACGGGCAGGACATCGGAAGCGTGCGCCAGGATTCCCTGCGCGCGGCGATCGGCATGGTTCCGCAGGACACGGTGCTGTTCAACGACACCATCGGCTACAACATCCGCTACGGCCGCTGGGACGCGAGCGAGGCCGAGGTGCGCGAGGCCGCGCGTCTCGCGCAGATCGACCGCTTCATCGAGAGCCTGCCGGAGGGCTACGATACGCCGGTGGGCGAGCGCGGCCTGAAGCTGTCGGGCGGCGAGAAGCAGCGCGTGGCGATCGCCCGCACCATCCTGAAGGGTCCGCCGATCCTCGTCCTCGACGAGGCGACCTCGGCCCTCGATTCCTTCACCGAGCGGGAGATCCAGGCCGCCCTCGACCGGGTCAGCCGGGGCCGCACCACCCTCGTGATCGCCCACCGCCTCTCGACGGTGATCAATGCCGACGAGATCCTGGTGCTCGACCACGGCCGCGTCGTCGAGCGCGGCGACCATACGAGCCTGCTCGCCCGCGGCGGCGTCTACGCCGCCCTGTGGAACCGCCAGCGTGAGGCGGACGCCGCCCGCGAGGCGCTGAAACGCGCCGAGGACGAGGGCGCGCTGCCCGAGGCCGCCCGGCCGGAGCCGGTTCACTAACCCGCGGTTGACGGAACCGCGCCCCCCTGCCATCCGGCGGGGAAGATTCGCCCCGCCGGAGTCCAACGGGAGCCCATGACCGACCTCATCGAGACGATCCGCCGGACGCTCGTGCCGATCCACAAGGAGGGCTACCCCTTCATCCTGATCGGCATCGTGCTCACCGTGGTGCTCGGCTACTTCTCGCAGTTCTTCGGCTGGGTCTTCCTGATCCTCACGCTCTGGGTCTGCTACTTCTTCCGCGATCCCGAGCGGGTGGTGCCGGTGGGCGACGGCCTCGTGGTCTCCCCCGCCGACGGGCGCGTGAACCTGATCTCGACCGTCCTGCCGCCGCCCGAGCTCGACCTCTCGCACGAGCCGATGCTGCGGATCTCGGTCTTCATGAACGTGTTCGACTGCCACGTGAACCGCGTGCCGGTCTCCGGCAAGATCGGCCAGATCCACTACACGCCGGGCCTGTTCCTCAACGCCGAGCTCGACAAGGCGAGCGAGGACAACGAGCGCAACGGCCTCGTCATGGAGACGACCCATCGCGGCCAGCCCGTGCGCATCGGCGTGGTGCAGATCGCCGGGCTCGTGGCGCGGCGCATCGTCGGCTTCGTCTCGGCCGGCGACGCCAAGCAGGTCGGCGAGCGGTTCGGCCTCATCCGCTTCGGCTCGCGGGTCGATGTCTACCTGCCGGTCGGCACCCGCGTGATGGTCGGGCTCGGCCAGAAGGCGGTGGCCGGCGAGACGGTGCTGGCCGATCTCGGCGGCGGCCCCGAGCGGGCCTTCCGGCGCATCTGACCTCATTGCGGAAGGGCGACATGCCGAGAAGCGACGAGTCGAGAGACGACATGGACGACCTGTTTCCGCCCTTCGCGCCGGACGCGAACGATCGGCCGCGCCGGTTCCGGCCGGTTCCGTTCCGCCTGATCGCGCCGAACATGATCACCCTGCTCGCGCTCTGCCTCGGGCTGACCGCGATCCGGCTCGCCTTCGAGGGACGGTTCGAGCCGGCGGTAATCGCGGTGATCGTCGCGGCGGGCCTCGACGGGATCGACGGGCGCGTGGCGCGCCTTCTGAAGGGGACCTCGCGCTTCGGCGCCGAGCTCGATTCGCTGGCCGATTTCGTGAATTTCGGCTGCGCCCCGGCGCTGATCCTCTACAGCTTCACCCTGCACAACCTGAAATCCGTCGGCTGGATCGTCGCGCTGGTCTTCGCCATCGCCATGTGCCTGCGGCTCGCGCGCTTCAACGCGATGCTCGACGATCCCAACCGCCCCGAATGGAAGAAGGACTACTTCGTCGGCATGCCGGCGCCGGCCGGCGCCATCACCGGGATGCTGCCGCTCTATCTCCACTTCCTCGGCTTCGACTTCGCCGCCTGGGGCCGGCCGGTGATCCTCATCTACGTGCTGGCCATCGCGCTGCTCGTCGTCTCCACCGTGCCGACGTTCTCGGGCAAGACCTGGGGCAAGCGCGTGCCGCGCGACCTCGTGGTGCCGATCTTCCTCGTCGTCGTGGTCGGCTTCGGCCTCGTCATCAGCTTCCCGTTCGAGGCGATGGCGGCGGTGAGCGTGGCCTATCTCGCGGGCCTCCCCTTCGGCGCCGCGCAGTACCGCAAGCGGCTGAAGCAGGAGGCGGCAGCCGAGCGGATCGCCGCGCCCGGCGACAGCCCGGCCGCTCCGAAGGCTTAGCGCAGGTTCGCGGTCGGCGTCTCGGCCGATCCGAGGATCGGGCCGGCGGGATGCGGCGGACCTGACGCCGCATTTCGCGCGCGCCTGGAGGATCAGGAGGCCGACGTGACAGGGACAACGGATTTCGCGCGTCTCGTCGGGATCGCCGTCCCGATCATCCAGGCCCCGATGGTCGGGCCGAAGGCGCCGCTCGCCGCCGCCGTCAGCGCCGCGGGCGGCCTCGGCTCGCTCGCCTGCGCCGCGCTCACGCCCGAGCAGATCCGCGCCGAGGTGGCCGCGATCCGGGCCGCGACGGACGCCCCGTTCAACCTGAACTTCTTCTGCCACGAATCGCCCGCGCCGGACGGCGAGCGCGAGGCTGCGTGGCGGGGGCAGCTCGCTCCCTATTACCGCGAGTTCGGCCTCGACCCGGCCGCCCCGGTGAGCATGGCCAACCGCGCCCCCTTCGACGGCGCCATGGCCGAGGTGGTGTCGGACCTGCGCCCGCGCGTCGTCAGCTTCCATTTCGGCCTGCCGGCGGAGCCGCTGCTGCGGCGGGTGCGGGAGGCGGGTTGCCTGATCCTGTCCTCGGCCACCACCGTGCGCGAAGCGCGCTGGCTTGCCGAGCGCGGCGTCGATGCCGTGATCGCGCAGGGGGCGGAAGCGGGCGGTCACCGCGGCATGTTCCTCACCGACGCGGCGGCCTCGCAGGTCGGCACCATCGCCCTGGTGCCGCAGATCGCCGATGCCGTGGACGTGCCCGTGATCGCAGCCGGCGGGATCGCCGATCCGCGCGGCGTCGCGGCGGCCTTCGCCCTCGACGCCGACGCCGTGCAGGTCGGGACCGCCTATCTGCGCTGCCCCGAGGCCGGCATCTCCGCGCCCTACCGCGCCGCCCTGAGCGCGGCACGGGACGAGGACACGGCGCTGACCAACCTGCTCACCGGCCGCCCGGCCCGCGGCCTGCTCACCCGGGCCGTGCGGGAACTGGGTCCCCTCAGCGCGGCGGCGCCGGCCTTTCCCGGCGCGGCGGTGGCGCTCCAGCCCCTGCGCACCGCTGCCGAGGCGGCGGGCTCGGGCGACTTCTCGCCGCTCTGGTCGGGGCAGGCCGTCGGGCTCTCGCGGGAGCGGCCGGCGGCCGAACTGACCCGCCTGCTGGCGAGCGGCGTGCCGGGCTCTTGATACCGTTTCGGTTGATTTTCGGTTCGGCCCCCGGTCATCCCGGGGCCGCACAGCGGAACCCGGGATCCACCCGTGATGCGCGGCTGGAACACGGCGTTCAGGCCAGTCGTGGATTCCGGGTTCGCCTTCGGCGCCCCGGAATGACGGGAATCAGCAACGAAGGAACCAGCAGGAAATCGTATGACAACGAAAAAGGGCCGCCCCGAGGAGCGACCCTTCTTCGTTTCCGGATAAGCTCCGAAACGAAATTAGCGGGAATAGAACTCGATGACCAGGTTCGGCTCCATCTGCACCGGGTAGGGCACCTCGGTGAGGCCCGGGATCCGGGTGACGCGGGCGGTCATCTTCTGATGATCGACCTCGATGTAGTCCGGCACGTCGCGCTCGGCGAGCTGCGAGGCCACGACCACGATCTCGAGCTGGCGGGAGGCTTCCTTCACCTCGATCACGTCGCCGGCCTTGACCTGGTAGCTCGGGATGTTGACCCGGCGGCCGTTGACCTTGATGTGCCCGTGGTTGACGAACTGGCGCGCGGCGAACGGGGTCGCGACGAACTTCGAGCGGTACACCACGGCGTCGAGGCGGCGCTCGAGCAGGCCGATCAGGTTCTCGCCGGAGTCGCCGCGCAGGCGGATCGCCTCGGCGTAGTAGCGACGGAACTGCTTCTCAGTGATGTTGCCGTAGTAGCCCTTGAGCTTCTGCTTGGCGCGCAGCTGCGTGCCGAAGTCGCTCATCTTGCCCTTGCGGCGCTGGCCGTGCTGGCCGGGGCCGTACTCGCGGCGGTTCACGGGGCTCTTCGGGCGGCCCCAGATGTTCTGGCCCATGCGGCGATCGAGCTTGTGCTTCGCCTGGACGCGTTTTGACATCGCTGTTCCTCTGGAACAAATTTTTGAGGAACGCGCCCTCCTCTCCCTCTTCGCCGGAGCGGCGAGGGCGACAGGGCGGCTGTTACCGCCCGCGGGTGCGCATGAAATGGAACGGGGCCCCGATCAGGAGCCCCGTCCACGGGCGGGGTGCTAGACGAGAACACCCGTGCCGTCAATGCCGCGACCGGGTCAGCGGCTCGGCCGCACCCGATCCTCACCTTTCGTTAACCCTCGTATCGCCTGAATCGCGCGAGACAATTCCCGAGCACTGACGGAGCGCCGACCCATGCCGACGCCAACCACCCGCGCCAGCCTCCTCGGCCTCGCGCTGACCGGCAGCCTTCTCGCCGGCCCGGCCCGCGCGGACTTCCAATCCTGCCTCTCCGGCATCCAGGCTCAGGCGGCGGGGGCCGGCGTCTCGGCGCAGACCTTCCGGGCGGCGACGGCGAACATCGCCTACGACGACAAGGTGATCGAGCTCTCCCAGGCGCAGCCCGAGTTCAAGACGCCGATCTGGGACTACATGGCGGCGCTGGTGGACGAGGAGCGGGTCGAGGACGGCCGCGCCGCCATGCGCCAGCACGCCCAGGCGCTCGCCAACGCCGAGGCGCGCTACGGCGTCGATCGCTACACCATCGCCGCCGTGTGGGGCGTCGAGTCGAATTTCGGTAAGAATCTCGGCAAGATGCCGCTGGTGCAGTCGCTGGCGACGCTCGCCTGTTCCGGTCACCGCCGCCGCGAGTTCTTCCGCACCGAGTTGATCGCGACGCTGAAGATCATCGAGCGCGGCGACATCGAGGCCTCGCGGCTCACCGGATCCTGGGCCGGCGCCTTCGGCCAGACCCAGTTCATGCCCACCACCTATCAGCGTCTCGCCGTCGACGGCGACGGCGACGGGCGGCGCGACGTGGTCGATTCGGTGGCCGACGCGGTCGCCTCCACCGCCAACTTCCTGCGCGTCGCCAAATGGTCGAACGGGCATCCCTGGGGCTACGAGGTCCGGCTGCCGCGCGGCTTCAACGTCGCGGCGGCGGGCCGCAAGAACAAGCACGCCGTCGGCCATTGGGCCTCGCTCGGCGTCACCCGCGTCGACGGCAAGCCGCTGTCGGGGGAGGGAGCCGCCGGCATCCTGGCGCCCGCCGGCGTCAACGGCCCGGCCTTCCTCGTGACCAGGAACTTCGACGCGATCTACTCCTACAACGCGGCCGAGTCCTACGGGCTCGCCATCGCCGTGCTGTCCGACCGCCTGCGCGGGCGCCCCGGCGTCCAGGCCGACTGGCCGACCGACGACCCGCCGCTCTCGCGCGCCGAGCGCCGCGACCTGCAGACCCGCCTGATCGCCCGCGGCTACGATGTCGGCGAGCCGGACGGCAAGGTCGGCTCCAAGACCCGCGAGGCGATCAAGGACGTCGAGCGCCAGCTCGGCATGCCGGCGACGGGCCGGCCGGGCGGAAAGGTGCTGGAGGCGCTGCGGCGGGGGTGATCGGCACGCGGCGTGTGCCAGAGCCTTCCCCTCGCTGCAGAAGGGAAGGGGACGTGCCGCCGCAACCATTACCGCAGGCTCATTTCAATCCGCGAAGAACCGCTCGCGCATCGTTGCCAGGAAAGCTTCGGCTTGTGTGAGCGCCCACTCGGCCTCGTCGTTGGACGGGATCCCGGCCATGTAGTCGGCGCGGACGCGAATATCTTGAAGGCGGTTGAAGGCACGACCGAACGCGGCGTCAACCTGGCCGGGTTGCACCAGTGCTTGACCGAAGGCCGCGATCACTCCGGCATGCGTCTTTATGGTCGTGCCCCCTCGGTGATAACCGGTCGCCATCAGGGAGGCTCTCGCCGCGTCGAACATGGCATAATACGCCCGGTTGCAAGCCCCCTCCGTATCGCCGGTTTCCAAAAGGATACGAGCCGCCTTCAAAGCCCGCTCGGCCTTGCCGATGAAGGCGAGGGCGGAAGCGTCCGTCACAGGCGCACGCCATCCCGCCGGATGCTCGCGATCAGAGTCGGATTGGGAGACCGCTCGGGCTCCCGCCACTCACTCTCCCATAGTGGCACCGCCTGAACGAGCAGGCCGGTCTCCATCAGGATATCGAAGGCGATCTCGGCCATCTCACCCGAGACACGGCTGCGCTCGGCGCTATCGCCCTCCAGCACGATGGCCAGATCGGCGTCGCTGTCAGCCCGATGCGTTCCTCGGGCGCGGCTTCCGAAAAGGAAGGCCTCGCGAATGGGATAATGCCCATCGATACGATTGAGGAAGGCGCGCACGCCGCGCTCCGTCACTTCATCCGGAAAGGATGATCGATGCGCCTCCATGCTCGGCTCGAAATCGGACATGGTCTGACGTGCGCTCTATACCGACCTCACAGACTGGTCCGTCTCATATGTGCATGAGAGCGGGCAACAAAAAACCCGCCCCGAGCGTCTCGGGGCGGGCGGATCGACGAAGGCGGCTCCGCGGAGCCGCCCCTCGAAGACAAATCACTCGGCGGCGGCGGGCGCCTTCTCGGCCTTCGCCGAGCGGTCGGAGCGCTCGACGATGCGGGCCGACTTACCGCGGCGGTCGCGCAGGTAGTAGAGCTTGGCGCGGCGGACCTTGCCGCGGCGGGCCACCTTGATCGAATCGATCATCGGGGAGTGCACGGGGAAGACGCGCTCCACGCCCTCGCCGTAGGAGATCTTGCGGACGGTGAAGCTCTCGTTGAGGCCGCCGCCGTTGCGGGCGATGCAGACGCCCTCGTAGGCCTGGACGCGGGTACGCTCGCCTTCCTTCACGCGGACGTTGACGATGACCGTGTCGCCCGGCTCGAAATCCGGAATGGTCTTGGCGAGGCGGGCGATCTCTTCCCGCTCGAGCTGCTCGATGATGTTCATTGGAAACGCTCCGGCCGTTAGCGCCCGTCCGGTCACGGCCGGGCGTCAGGATTTCGGCATCCTGTTGTGAGTTGGCCGGGCCTGTACCCGATGCGCGCGGCTTTGTCGATGGGTTCGACGGCCGGTGCCCGCCTCCGCGGGCTTAGGTTTCCTCTCCGCTCGACGCTTTCCGGAGCTCGCGCCCCGAAAAGCGCGCCGTGACGCTGCCAAGACAGCTTCGAGCGATGTCCCTTCGGGCCGCGCCTCAGTAGCGGGACGGAACGATCATCTCCCGCGGAATCGGCGCGCGGAGGTAGTCGGCATGTCGCACGCGGTCCGGCAGCACGACCGGCGGGTGCTTGACGGTGTCGTAGGGGATCTGCTCCAGCAGGTGGCTGATGCAGTTGAGGCGGGCGCGCCGCTTGTTGTCCGCCTCGACCACCCACCACGGCGCCTCGGGGATGTGGGTGCGCGCCAGCATGTCCTCCTTGGCGCGGGTGTAGTCCTCCCAGCGGCGGCGCGATTCGACGTCCATCGGCGAGAGCTTCCACTGCTTGAGCGGATCGGCGATCCGCATCCGGAAGCGCAGGGCCTGCTCCGCATCGGTGATCGAGAACCAGTACTTCAGCAGGACGATGCCCGAGCGCACCAGCATGCGCTCGAACTCCGGCACCGAGCGGAAGAATTCCTCCACCTCGGCCTCGGTGCAGAAGCCCATCACGCGCTCGACGCCGGCGCGGTTGTACCAGGAGCGGTCGAACAGCAGGATCTCGCCGGCCGCCGGCAGGTGGGCGACGTAGCGCTGGAAGTACCACTGGCTGCGCTCGCGCTCGCTCGGCGCCGGCAGCGCCGCCACGCGGCAGATGCGAGGATTGAGGCGCTGGGTGATCCGCTTGATCACGCCGCCCTTGCCGGCCGAGTCGCGGCCCTCGAAGATCACGACGACCCGCAGGCCCTCGTTCTTCACCCAATCCTGCAGGCGGACCAGTTCGTGCTGGAGCCGGAGCAGCTCGCGGAAGTAGACGCGGCGCGGCGGCGCATCCCCGTCGTCATGGTCCTCGTCGAAACTGAGCTCCAGCTCCTCGTCGTAGCTGTCGGCCAGTTCGCGGCGGATCGCTTCGAAATCGCTGGCTTGCGGGCGGTTGTCGTCGCGCATGGGGGCTCGGTCCGGTCGTCGGGTCGTACCCGCCGCTTAGAGCACCCTCATGTGACAGAGCGGCGAAAGCGCCGCACCGAGAGACCGTTCCGGACCGCGCGGCGACCGGACGGCCGGACCGTCCGGAAGAGCCGCGCTTCGGCCGGCTCCGGATGACGCTCTCAGTTCCGCACGGAACCGGTGGTCGTCACCGCGGCGTGCGGCTTCGCGGCAGCAGGCTTCGTCTTGGACGCCTCGGTCTTGGTCGCCTCGGCGGCCTTCTCGTCCTTGCCCGGCTTCTGGCCCAGCACCTTGCTGAAGGCGCTCGGGTCGCCGTCGGCGTCGGCCACGGCGATCCGGTGCGGCTTACCCCCGGGCTTGCCCGCGGCCGGCTTCTCGCCCGCCTTGCCGTCCGCCGCCTTGGCCGGCTCCTGCGCGGCCAGGACCGTGGTCGGCTTCTCGCGCTCCTTGCGGGCGGCGGCGGCCTTGGTCGGGCCGGGCGCGTCGGCGGGGGCTGCCGCGACGAGGACGGGCTTGCCCTTGGCATCGACCTCGAACTCGTTCGGCCCGAGCGCGAGGCTTTCCGGCCGGCTGACCTCGCCGAGGTGATAGCGGCCGTATTCCTTGGCGGTGTAGGCGAGCTCCTTGTCCTTGTCCTTCTCCTTGTCGAACTCGGTCAGGCTCGCGAAGGTGGTCTGCGGCGCCTGCGGCCGGAAGACCGGGTTCTGGCCGCCGTCGTCGTAGACGACGCGGGTCGCGGGGGTGCCCTTGGCGATCAGTTCGGCGACCTCGTGGCTGTCGCGGTCGCGCTTCTCGGCCACCAGCGGATCGACCCGGGGCGTGCAATTGCCCGCCGCCACGTCGGCCCCGCCGAACACGTACTTGGTGCCGCAGGCCGCAACCCGCGGCTCCTCCTTGAGGGTCTCGAAATAGTCCGAACCCTCCTTGAGGTTCTTCCAGAACGGCGCGTTGGGATCGTTGCGGAACTTGGCGATGTTCGACGCCGTCATCCGGAACGGGTAGGACTGGAACTGGAAGGCGCGCTGGCCGCCGTTGAAGGCCTCGCGGGCGATGGCGTAGATCTCGGCCATCGAGGCGTCGGTCATGGCGAAGCAGCCCGACGACGAGCAGGTGCCGTGCACCATGATGTAGTTGCCGGTACCGCCCTTGGCCCGGTCGATGGCGTTCGGGTAGCCGACGTCGAAGGACAGGTAGTAGCTCGAATTCGGGTTCATCTGACCCGGCGTGATCGCGTAGAAACCCTCCGGCGCCTGCCGGTCGCCCTGCTTGAGCTTGGGGCCGAGCTGGCCCGACCAGCGGCAGATCGGGAAGGTCTTCAGCAGCGCGTACTGGCCGTTCGATCCGCGCTTCCACACCTCCATCTCCGCTTCCTTCTTGAAGGCGCGGATCAGGATCGGGTCGGATTGGCTCATGCCCTTGGTCTGCATGAGCGCGACCGTCTGGGGCGGAATCGGAGTCAGGCTGCGGGTCGAGGCGCCGCCGAGCATGGCGCTGTCCTGACAGGCGCCGAGGGTCATCGCCAGGGCGACGGCAGCAGCCGCCACGAACGGACGCACAGCCATGGGGAACCCGTCCTCACGTGTCCTTGCCCGCAGGGCACCTCTCGGCCCTTTTGCGGACGTCACTCCCCGAACCCAATAGCCTCGCTAAGCTTACCTGGAGCTTACCGCAATGCGTCTATCCACTTTGTGGATAGGCGTTGCAGGACGGTCACGGTTCCAGGGAAACGCGCCCGGCCTCCCGCACCCGCTCCTTCACGAAGGCGTCATCGGCCGGGTCGGCGAAGCGGAGGCCGACCGAGGAGGAGCGGACCTCGACCCGGATCCAATCGAGGTGCGGCTCCTGCGCGAGCAGGGCGGCGGCATGGCGCTCCCCCTGATGCAATTGCAGCACCGTGAGGTGGTTGTCGGCGCTCCGCGCTTGCGCCCGCGCCGCCAGCGCGTCGCGGATCGCTCCCACCGTCGCCGCGTCGGTGGGGAGGGCGGTCATCAGGTAGAAGCGGTTGCGCGCGCCGGGTCGGTCGAGCGCCGCGCGCAGCCGCCGCACGCCCTCCTGCAGGAAGCGGTAATCCGCGTCGCTGGTCGCCGGGTCGTGGTGGTTGAACACGAAGGGAATCGCGTGCCGGTCGCGGTAGAGGCGATGGCGGCAGCGGGTCTCGTCGTGCGCCCGGCGCTCGGGGAGCGGCGTGCTCTCGTAGTGGCGCCGGTCGAGGAGCTCCGAGAAATCGTCGGCGAGGCAGTCGCGGACCATGCCCGGCGAGGAGAAGATCCAGTCGAAGGGCCCCGACCACGTGCGCAGGCCCAACCCCTTCAGGATCTGCGCGGTGTGGCAGTGGCTGCCGAGCGAGATGTGGTTGACCGG
This sequence comes from Methylorubrum podarium, assembly GCF_040270385.1. Lineage (NCBI taxonomy): Bacteria > Pseudomonadati > Pseudomonadota > Alphaproteobacteria > Hyphomicrobiales > Methylobacteriaceae > Methylorubrum > Methylorubrum podarium. The sequence goes on from NZ_JBELQE010000085.1 coordinate 56,002, forward strand.
GCCGGGCTCGCGGGTGTCGCGGCGTCCGAGGCGGCGCAGGCCATCGAGCAGGCCCGCGCCGAGCCCGCGCTTCACAGCTTGCGGCCGATATCGAGGAATTTCTGGGCGCGCCGGTCGCGAATCTCGTCGCGGCCGAGGCCGTCGAACTCCGCGAGCGCGCGGGCGATCGCCTCGCCGGCCGCGTCGAGTGCCGCCGGACGGTCGCGGTGGGCGCCGCCGGTGGCTTCCGGGACGATCGCGTCGATGATGCCGAGCCGCAGCAGATCCTGCGCGGTAATCTTCATGGCGGTCGCGGCATCGTGCGCGCGACCCTGGTCGCGCCACAGGATCGAGGCGGCGCCCTCCGGCGAGATGACGCTGTAGATCGCGTGTTCCAGCATCAGCACCGTGTTGGCGGTGGCGATCGCGATGGCGCCGCCCGAGCCGCCCTCGCCGATGACGATGGCGACGTTCGGCACGCCCAGCGCGAGGCAGGCTTCCGTGGAGCGGGCGATGGCCTCGGCCTGGCCGCGCTCCTCGGCCTCGATGCCGGGGAAGGCGCCGGCGGTGTCGACGAAGGCGAGGACCGGAAGGCCGAAGCGGTCGGCGGTCTCCATCAGGCGCACCGCCTTGCGGTAGCCCTCGGGCCGGGCCATGCCGAAATTGTGCCGCAGCCGCGCCTCGGTGGTCGCGCCCTTCTCCTGGCCGATCACGCAGACCGGGCGGCCGCGGAAGCGCCCGAAGCCGCCGAGGATCGCCTCGTCCTCGCCGAAGCTGCGATCGCCGGCCAGCGGCGTGAATTCTTCGATGAGGCCGGCACAGTAATCGACGAAATGCGGCCGCTGCGGGTGGCGGGCGACCTGCGTCTTCTGCCAGGGGGTGAGGGCGGCGTAGATCTCGGCGAGCGCCTGCGCGGCCTTCGCCTCCAGGCGCCCGACCTCCTCGCTGATCGAGACGGCGCCGTCGCGCTGGCCCAGCGCCTTGAGTTCCTCGAGCTTCGCCTCGAGTTCCGCGACGGGCTTCTCGAAGTCGAGATAGGAGCGCATCACCGCCATCGATCGTGGGTCCAGAACCTCGTGGAGCGGTGCGCGGGTCATCCGGTCGCCGCAGGCCGGGCGGTGTTGGGGAAGTGAGCGGGCGGAGTCAACCGGACAGGCGTAACGCAACCGTCACGGCAAAGCCTTCGAGGCGTCATCCGGCCGGGGCAGGTTCGCGGCCGAGCTTGAACGCGAGTCGCCGGTGAACAGCAATCTCTACCCCTCCGGTGAGACCTCGGTGCTGGTGCTGCAGGGCGGGGGCGCCCTGGGCTCCTATCAGGCCGGCGTCTACGAGGCTCTTGCCGAGGGCGGTATCGGGATCGATTGGGTCGCCGGGATCTCGATCGGCGCCATCAACGCCGCGCTGATCGCCGGAAACCCGCCCGAGCGCCGGGTCGAGCGCCTGCGCAGCTTCTGGAACCAGGTGACGTCCGGCGTGACCGGATCGTCCTGGATCCCCGGGGATCAGGCCCGGACCGCCTTCAACGAGTTCTCCGCCAACTGGGCCGCGGCCTTCGGCGTGCCGGGCTTCTTCACGCCGCGCTCGCCCCCGGCGGCGTTCTACCCGGCGGGCGCCCGCGAGGCGCTGAGCCTCTACGACACCGCCGCGCTGAAGGGCACGCTGGAGCGGCACGTCGATTTCGACCTCCTCAACCACGGTCCGGTCCGCTTCAGCGTCGGCGCGGTCAACGTGCGGACCGGCAACTTCGTCTATTTCGACAACCGCCGCGACCAGATCGTCCCGGAGCACGTCATGGCCTCCGGCGCCTTGCCGCCGGGCTTCCCGCCCGTCGAGATCGACGGCGAATTCTACTGGGACGGCGGCCTCGTCTCGAACACGCCGCTCGACTACGTCCTCGACACCGAGCGCCAGCGCGACCTGATGATCTTCCAGGTCGATCTCTTCGCCGCCTCCGGGCCTATGCCGCGCACCCTGATCGAGGCGGCGGAGCGCGAGAAGGACATCCGCTATTCGAGCCGGACGCGGCTCAACACCGACAAGAACGTCGAGATCCGCCGCGCCAAGATCGCCCTGCGCAACCTGATGCAGAGGCTGCCGCCGGACTTCGCCGACGACGAGAACGTCAGCTTCCTGCGCCGGATGGCGCACGAGAACTTCCTGACGGTGATGCAGCTCGTTCACCGCCGCAAGAGCTACGAGGGCAACTCGAAGGACTACGAGTTCTCCCGGATGACGATGCTGGAGCACTGGGCCGCCGGCCGCCACGACGTGCGGCGCTCGCTGCGTCACCGCGCCTGGCTCGAACGCACGCATACGGATGCGGGCGTGGCCGTCTTCGACCTGACCCGCGACGCCCGCGACTGAGGCGACCTCCGCCCGAGTGCACTTGGCGACGGCCCGCGAGACTTCACCCAGGGGAGTGCGAGACCATGACGCGCGACGACATCCTCCAGGCCACGTCGATGCCGCCGTTCAGCCCGAGCTACCCGCGCGGGCCCTACCGCTTCGTGCGCCGCGAATACCTGATCATCACCTACGAGACCGACCCGGTTGCCCTGCGCCGGGCGCTTCCCGAGCCGCTCGAGCCACATCCCGACAATCTCGTGTTCTACGAATGGATGAAGATGCCGGATTCCTCCGGCTTCGGCGATTACCAAGAGAGCGGCACGGGGGCGCTCGCCACCTATCACGGCGAGCCCTGCAACTTCTCGATCCAGATGTATCTCGACGACGAGCCGCCGATCACCGCCGGCCGCGAGATCTGGGGCTTTCCCAAGAAGTGGGGCCAGCCGCGGCTCGAACTGCGCAAGGACACCCTGACCGGCACGCTCTACTATGACGAGGAGCGGGTCGCGATGGGCACCATGACCTACAAGCACAAGAGCCTGAACGGCGACCTTCCGCGGGTGAAGGAAGGCCTGGCCAAGCTCAACGTCAATCTCAAGCTGATCCCGGACGTCGACGGCGGCCCCAAGATCGCGCAGCTCGTCGGCTACCGGCTCGAGGACATCACCGTCCACGGTGCCTGGGACGGCGAGGGCCGGCTCGACCTCATCCCGCACGTCAATTGCCGCGTCGCGGACCTGCCGGTGCGCCGCATCGTCGGGGCGCGGCACATGATCGTCGACTTCACGCTGCCCTTCGGGCAAGTCCTGCACGACTACCTCGCCTGACCGCAGGCACCATCAGGAGGACCGACCATGACCCTGAAAGGCAGGAGCGCCGTCGTCACCGGCTCCACCAGCGGCATCGGGCTCGCCATCGCCCGCGCCTTCGCGCGGGAGGGGGCGGACGTCGTCCTCAACGGTTTCGGCAAGCCCGACGAGATCGAGGCGACGCGCACGACGATCGAGGCGGAGTTCGGCGTCCGCGCGGTCTATTCCCCCGCCGACCTCACGAAGCCCGACGCGATCGCCGGCCTGATCGCCCTCTCGACCGACAGCTTCGGCGGCGTCGACATCCTCGTGAACAATGCGGGCGTGCAGTTCGTCTCGCCGATCGAGGAATTCCCGGTCGAGAAGTGGGACCAGATCATCGCGCTCAACCTGTCCTCCGCCTTCCACACCCTGCGCGCGGCCGTGCCGCACATGAAGGCGAAGGGCTGGGGCCGGGTCATCAACACGGCCTCGGCGCACTCGATGGTCGCCTCGCCCTTCAAGTCGGCCTACGTCGCGGCCAAGCACGGGATCGTCGGCCTCACCAAGACGGCGGCGCTCGAACTCGCCACCCACGGCATCACCGTGAACTGCATCTCGCCGGGCTACGTCTGGACGCCGCTGGTCGAGAGCCAGATCCCGGACACGATGAAGGCGCGCGGGCTGACCAAGGAGCAGGTGATCGAGAACGTCCTGCTCGCGGCGCAGCCGACCAAGGAGTTCGTGACCGTCGATCAGGTGGCGGCGCTCGCCGTGTTCCTGTGCTCGGACGGCGCCAGCCAGATCACCGGCGCCAACCTCGCCATGGATGGCGGCTGGACGGCGCAGTAGCGCCGCCCGAATGCGGGGCGCGGCCGATGCCGCGCTCCCGTGCCCGCTCAGCGGCGCGAATGCAGCAGCAGGGCGAGGCCGTAGCCGACCGCCCCGGCGATCAGCAGCGCGAGGAACGGGTTCTCGCCGACCTGGGTCTCGACCCGCTCGCGCCCGTCGCGCAGATAGGTGCCGCCGTGGCGGCTGACGCGGCCGTAGGCATCCTCGGCGTAATCACTGACGTCGTCGGCGATGTCGCGCACGGCATCCTTCGCCTGACCGTAGATGCGCTGTGCCCGGCCCTCGGCCTCCCGATAACGGCCCTCCATCGAATCCCGGTCCGAGCCGAGCGCATCGCCCACCGCGCCCTGCGCCCGGCCGCCGAAATCCTTCGCGGCACCGACGACGCGATCCGTGTCAACCATGGCGGAACTCCTGTTCTTCCCTCGCCCGCCCCTTGCGAGTTTCGGACGGGCGTCGGTCAGGAGAACGTGCGAGGACAGGATCGGTCCCGCGCCGCAGCGAAAAAGCGGGGCGCTTTGTCCCGAACGAATCGCCGACGTGAGCCGTATCCGACCTGATTGCAGGGGACCGGTGTCAGCAAGGCGGTGTTTTGACGAGCAGTCGCTCGACGAACCGGCGATCACTTCGTCGGCATGCGCTCTACCCCGCCTCGGCCAGCACCACCGCCCGCGGCGGCGGCAGGTTCGAGCGCAACTCGCGGCTGACCGCCGAGGAGGTCGCGACGGTGCCGAGATTGACGTAGGTCTCGTGGTTCTTCTCAATCGCCGACAGGTCGTAGAGGTAGTTCACCATCAGCCCGTAGGACTGCTTCAGGCCCTTCTTCGAGGTGTCGCCGAGGAAGTTCATCCGCTCCAGCCGCGCTCCGTTGCCGAGATGGAAGCGGGCGACCGGATCGAGGGGGCGGCCCTTCTCGTTCTTGGCGCGCAGGAAGTAGGCCGCCGCCGCCGGCAGCATCGCCCGCCGCACGGCCTCGCAGGTCGCCTTGTCGCCGCGCCAATCCTCGGTGTCGAGCAGCCGCAGCGTCTCGACGTCCTCCCGGGTCAGCCCCTGCGGCGCGTCGGCGCCGCGCTCGCGGTCGAGCCAGGTGCGGAAGCCGGGAACCGGCGAGAGGGTGACGAAGGTCTTCAGCGAGGGGATCTCGCGGGCGAGATCCTCGACCACCTGCTTGATGAGGAAGTTGCCGAAGGTGACCCCGGCCAACCCCTTCTGGCAATTCGAGATCGAGTAGAAGATCGCGGTCGTGGCACTGCGCGCCGGCACCGGCTCGCGCCCGTCGGCCAGGATCGGCTGGATCGCCGGAGCGATGGCGTTGGAGAGCGCCACCTCGACGAAGATCAGCGGCTCGTCGAGCAGGGCCGGATGGAAGAAGGCGAAGCAGCGCCGGTCCGTCGGTTCGATGCGGCGGCGCAGCTCGTCCCAATCGGCGATCTCGTGGACCGCCTCGTAGCGGATGATCTTTTCCAGGATGTGGGCCGGCGTCGACCAGTCGATGGGGCGCAGCACCAGGAAGCCCCGGTTGAACCACGAGGCGAACAGGTGCTCGAAATCGCTGTCGAGGCTCGCCGCGGCGTCGACCGTCTCCGGTGCGGCGCCCCGCTCCTTCAAGCGCTTTCGCAGGGCGAACAGGTCCTCGCGCATGCGCACGAGCGCCAGGGTGCCGCCACGGGCGAGGTTGAGGCGTCGGATCAGTTCCTGCGAGCGGGGCTCGGCGGCCTCGTGCAGCAGGCCGAGGCGCGCCCGCGTCGGCTCGGCCCGGTAGGCGGCGATGGCCGCATCGACCGCGGCGTGGTCGGCGCCGAATTCGGTCGCGACGAGTTCGAGGAAGGCGAGCCGCTCGTCCAGCGGGAAGGCGGCGTAGCGATCGAGGATCAGCCGGGCCAGCGCCACCCCGGAGGCTTCGCCTCGACGGGAGATCAGGTCCTCGCACAGACGGGCGAGATCGGCCGGGTTGGCCGTCCGCGCCAGGTCGGTGCGCGTCAGGCCGATGAGATCGCGGCCCCGGTCGCTGATGGTCTGGATGAGATCACCGAGGAACGAGATCGCCGCCATGACCGAACAAGCCCTTGGATCTGCCGAGCCGACCCGTGCAGGCTCGGCTGTTGCCGGAACCTAGGGCTTACGCCCCGTCGGCGCCAGACGTGCGGGACATGGCAACCGTGCTTCGAACCTTGCCGATGATGCGATCCCGGGCGGCGTCGCGGGACGCCGCGACCCGTGTCGGCCGGCCGGAGCCGACCCCGTGCCTCAGAGCTCCGCTTCCGCCTGCGGTGCGAGATCCACCGTATCGGCCCGCTCCCGCCAATCGGTCACGCCGCGCGAGCGGGCGAAGCGGATCTCCGCGGCCCTCAGGGCGCGCTCCGGATCGCGGGCGCGGGCGATCTCCACGAAGCCGACCGTGAAGGGCACCCCCAGGATCTGCTTCGCGAAATGGACGCGGTAGTTCGGCATACACGACTCCTTATGTTGAAGCGGCTGCCAGGCGCTCGCAGAAGATGTGCGCCATCTCGCACCCATCCGCAACTGCCGGCCCTTCCAAGCCGCTGCAAAGGCTGTGCCTTTCTCCGTACGACCCACCATATAGGTGTGGCGGCGGAGGTATGCTACCGCCGGGAACCTGAACGGAAACGGACACTCTGCCGCGCGGCAGTCGCAGAGCTCTCGGGGCACCGGGGGCTGGCATTCCGGCCGCCGCCTGCCGTAAGGGGCGGTCCATGCCGCCTGCTTCAAATCGCGACGCGAGCGATTCGCGCGCCATCCCGCCCACGACCCGGTTCGGGCTCACCCTGATCGCGGGCGGTGCGGTCGCCAACATCTACTACAATCAGCCGCTGCTGGCGGTTCTGGTCGCCGAGTTCGGCGAGCGGGCGGCGCTGCTCGTGCCGACCGCCAGCCTCGTCGGCTACGGTCTCGGCATCCTGTTCCTCGTGCCGCTGGGCGATGCGCTGCCGCGGCGCGACCTCATCGTGTGGCAGCTGCTCGGGCTCGCCGTCGCGCTGGTCGCCGCGGCGCTCAGCCCGAACCTCGCCGTGCTCGCGGCGGCGAGCCTCGTCATCGGCGTGCTCGCCTGCGCCGCGCAGCAGGCGGTACCCTTCGCCGCCGAACTGGCGCCCGATGCGAGCCGGGGCCGCATCGTCGGCGGGGTGATGACGGGCCTGCTCTCCGGCATCCTGCTCGCCCGCACCGCGAGCGGATTTGTCGGCGCGCATTTCGGCTGGCGCGCGGTGTTCTTCGCCGCCGCCGGCCTGGCCATCGCCATGGCGGGGGTGGCGCTCCGAACCCTGCCGCGCACCGCGCCGACGCGGCGGCTGCGCTACCGCGCGCTGATGACCTCGCTGCTGCATCTTGTGCGCAGCCAACCGATCCTGCGGAACGCCAGCCTGTCGCAGGCGCTGCTGTTCGCGAGCTTCAACGCCTTCTGGGCGACGCTGGCCCTCCTCGTCGAGGCCCCGCCCTTCGATCTGACGGCGGCGGGGGCGGGCCTGTTCGGCGTCATCGGCGTCGCGGGGGCGCTGATCGCCCCGCATTCCGGCCGCTACAGCGACCGGCGCGGCGCCCGGCCGGTGGTGATCGCCGGCAGCGTCCTCGTCGCGGCGGCCTTCGCGGTGCTGGCGCTCGCCGGACAGGTGTCGCTGGTCGCCATCGCCGCGGGCGTCCTGCTCCTCGATATCGGCATCAACGGCGCGCTGATCGCCAACCAGACCCGCGCCTACGCCCTCGCGCCGGGCGCGCGGGGACGCATCAACACCGTGCTGTTCACCGCCGTCTTCATCGGCGGGGCGGCCGGCGCCTTCCTCGGCTCGCGCGCCTTCCTGCTCGCGGGCTGGCCCGGCGTCTGCGCCGTCGGCGGCGCCTTCGCCCTCGCCGCGCTCGCCGTGTCCTGGCTCGGCGGCAGGCCCCGGCCTACCTGAGCACCCGCGAGAGGCGGCACCACGCCGCCTTGTCGGGGGGCAGGCCGAAGCGCAGACGCTCCGGCGCCTCCGCGAAGCGCCGCACGTAGATCCCGGCCGCGCCGAGCGCCCGGAACAATCCGGGCCCGTCAGAAAAATCCGCCGTGCGAAAAAGGGCCGTCCCGCCGACGATCCGTCCGCCGGCCCGCCCGATCATCCGGTCGAGGCGGGCCGCGTCCCGCGCCCGCGATTCGGCGGCCTCGCGGCGCCACGCGGCGTCCGGCAGCGCCGCGAGGCCGGCGGCGATGGCCGGACCCGAGACGGCCCAGGGGCCGAGCGCGGTCTCGATGCGCCGCGCCAGGGCCGGCTCGGCGAGCGCGAAGCCGAGCCTGAGGCCGGCGAGCCCGTAGGTCTTGCCGAAGGAGCGCAGGATCACAAGGCCAGGTCCCGGCGAGGCCGCCTCCACGGGCTCGAGGTCGGCGAAAGCCTGATCGAGCACGACGAGGCCGCCATCAGCCGCGCGCGTCAGCGCGGCGGCCGTGAAGACGCGCCCGTCGGGATTGTTGGGGCTCACCGCGACCAGAACCTCGGCGCCTCCGGCCTCGGCCGGGTCGTCCACCATCCGTACCGTGTGGCCGGAGCGCGCCCAGGCGGCGGCGTGCTCGGCATAGGTCGGCCCGACCACCGCCACGCGGGCGGGCGGCAGGAGCCGGGGCAGGGTCTCGATCAGGATCTGCGTGCCGGGTGCGGCGACGACGTGGTCCGGCCCCGGTGCGCCGTAGGCCGCCGATGCCGCGGTTTTGAGCCGGGCGAGGTCGCCGGGTGAGGGCAGGCGGTGCAGGGCACTGGCAATGAGCGGCGGCAGCGGATAGGGCACCGGGTTGATGCCGGTCGAGAGGTCGAGCCACGGCTCGGGCGCGTCCGGAAACAGCCGACGGGCCGCGTCGAGATCGCCGCCATGGAGAATCCCGCCATGCGCGATCGCGTCACTCGAACCGTTCTCCGGCACCCCGTCTCCGTCCATCCCGCCCCGCACCCACGATGCCCTGGACTGCCCTGACCCATCCGCCCGACACCCTCGGCATCCTGGCGCTCGCCCTGCTGATCGAGGCCGTGGCGGGCTATCCGGACCGCCTCTACAGGGCGCTCGGCCACCCTGTCACCTGGATCGGCCGGCTGATCGGGGCGCTGGAGCGCGGGCTGAACCGCGGCAGCGCCGCCGCGCGCCGGCTCGGCGGCGTCCTGGCGCTGGCGCTCCTGCTCGCGGCCACCGCCGCCGTCACGCTCGCCCTGACCGGCCTCGCCGCGCTCGCGGGCCACGGGACCGGCCTGCTGCTCCTCGCCGTCCTCGCCGCGAGCCTGCCGGCGCAGCGCAGCCTCTTCATCCACGTCCGGCGCGTCTCCGCCGCCCTGCGCACCGAGGGGCTTCCCGGCGGTCGCGCCGCCGTCTCGATGATCGTCGGGCGCAACCCCAACAGCCTCGACGAGGCGGCGGTGTGCCGGGCGGCGATCGAGAGCCTGGCGGAAAACTTTTCCGACGGCATCGTCGCGCCGGCCTTCTGGATCGGTGCCGGCGGCCTCACCGGCGGCGCGCTCTACAAGGCGATCAACACCGCCGACAGCATGGTCGGCCACCGCACCCCCCGTTACGAGGCGTTCGGCTGGGCCTCCGCCCGGCTCGACGATCTCGTCAACCTGCCGGCCTCGCGGCTCACCGCCCTGCTGCTGGTCGTGTCCGCCGCCTTGAGCCGGGACGTCTCCGCTTCGGGCGCGTGGCGGGCGATCCGCCGCGATGCAGGGCTCCACCGTTCGCCGAACGCCGGCTGGCCCGAGTCGGCGATGGCGGGCGCCCTCGGCCTGAGGCTGGCCGGTCCGCGCATCTACGGCGCCACCCGCGTCGAGGATGCCTGGATGGGCGACGGACGGGCGGAGGCCGGCCCCGACGACATCGTGCGCGCGCTGAAGCTTTACCGGACGGCCTGCGCGCTGCTGTTCACAATCGTCGTTGCCGGAACCGGGATTTGGCTCTACGTATTTTGAAAACAGTCGACGATCGCATCGATACTCGAAAGGTCAATAGCACGTTATCCGGAATAGACAGGAGACTGCGGCCATGCGCTTCGTCAACGGCATCTGTCTTGCGTTGATCTTCGGAGCTGGATTGACTTCGGTGGAAGCCAAGGACACGATCCTGGAGCCAGAGGGTCAGCCCTATACCGTTAAGGAAGACTTGAAGGGCTCAGGCAAGAAGGACGGCGAGGCCGCCTACGACGTTAGCGGCATCGCCTGCATCCTTCGCGATTCGGGCAAGCGGCGGTGCCTGGTCGTGAACGACGAGGGCCGCAAGGCCCAGTTCCTGACGATCGACGACCGCAGCATCGAGCCCAAGAAGACGATTAATCTCATCGGCAAGACGCCGGACCCGGCGACGCGCGGAGCGGTGTTCGCCGGCAAGCAATGCCCGGACAAGAGCCCCGCGAAGTTCAAGGAGTTCGACGGCGAGGGCGTCGCCTATGCCAAGCCGTACTTCTATGTCGTCGGCTCGCATGGCTGCGGCCGCAGGAAGGACACGCTCAGTACCTCGGCGATGATCCTCGCCCGCATCCGTGTCGATGGGCAGGGCAAGCCCGACGTGGAGGATGACGACGAGCCGGAGGCCGCCGTCGAGACCACCTACCGCCTCGGCGAGGTGCTGGCGGGAGCGGACCGGGTGGGGGCGTCCTTTCTCGAAAGCCTGACCGAGTCGAACGGCCTCAACATCGAGGGCATCGCCGTAGTAAACGACCGTCTCTATGCCGGCCTGCGCGCGCCCGCGGTGGACGGAGAAGCCTTTCTCGTCGAGGCCGATGTCGATGCCCTGTTTGCCGACGGGCAGGGCCCCTATCAGGGGAAGAGGCGGACGATCCCGATCAAGGTCGGCAAGGATGCCGGCATCCGCGATCTCGCGGCGCTCGATGGTGGGCGCCTGCTGGTGCTCACCGGGCCGGCCCAGGAGCAGCCCAAGGTCGCCTCCAAGCTCTTCCTGTTCGATCCGAGCAAGAGTGGCGATCCGCAGCTCCTCGGAGAACTGGACGAGCTCGATGATGCCGAGCGCGCCGGCAAGCCCGAGGCGGTCACCGCGATCGGCCGCAACCGCGTGCTGGTGCTCTTCGACAGCCTGAGGAATGGCGGAGCGCGCGCCTACAAGGTGCCGGCCAAGCTGATGTCCGAGCGTGACGCCGTTTCCGATTGATCGCGTCGGTGCTGCTTCCCGTCATCCCGGGGCCGCGTTGCGGAACCCGGGATCCACCCGTGATGCGCGGCTGTGTGATGCGTTGCGGCCAGTCGTGGATTGCACGCCTCCGGCGCGCCCCTTCGGGTCCGGGTTTGCCTGCGGCGCCCCGGAATGACGGTGGTTGGGTCTGAACCGATCAGCCGGAAACCGTATGACGTACGGCTCTCAACGCAGGCGCAGCAGCCCGTCGCAGTCGAGATGCGTCTCGAGATGGTCGGCGAAGCGGTCGAGCACCTCTTCGATGCCGGCCTCGTAGCGGGTGAGGCTCGGCGCGGCGCCGAGCCGGGCGAGCCAGGCGGCGCGCTGGCGGTCGTCGGCGAACAGGCCGTGGACGTAGGTGCCGGCGACGAGACCGTCGCGCGAGACCGCCCCGTCGGCCCGGCCGTCGGAAAAGTGCAGCAGCGGCCGGGCGGTGTCCGGCCCGGTCGTGTCGCCGACATGCATCTCGTAGCCGGAGAATGGCGCGCCATCCGCGCGCGTCGTGCCGGTGACCGCGACGAGACGCTTCTCACCCGTCATCACCGTCTCGACGTCGAGCAGACCGAGACCCGGCAGGTCGCGGGGGGCGCCCTCGATGCCCAGCGGGTCGGCGATGGAGCGCCCGAGCATCTGGTAGCCGCCGCACAGGCCCAGCACCCGCCGGCCGCGGCGCAGATGCGCGCGGATATCGACGTCCCACCCCTGCGCGCGGAGACAGTCGAGGTCGTCGATCGTGGTCTTCGAGCCCGGCAGGACGATGAGGTCCGCCTCCGCCGGGATCGGCGCACCCGGCGGCACGAAGACGACGCGCAGGCCGGGCTCCTGCCGCAGCGGGTCGAGGTCGTCGAAATTGGCGATGTGGGGAAATTGCAGGACTGCGATCAGCGGCCCGGCGCCGTCGCGGCGGATCGGCGGGGCATCGAGCGCCACAGCGTCCTCCGGCGGCAGGCGGGCGGCATCGGGAAAGAACGGCACGAGGCCGAACGGCGACCAGCCCGTGCGCCCGGCGATCAGGGCCATGCCGTCGGAAAACAGCGTCGGGTCGCCGCGGAAGCGGTTGACGATGAAGCCGCGGATCATCGCCGCGTCGTCGGGCTCCAGCACCGCCTGCGTGCCGACGAGGCTGGCGATGACGCCGCCCCGGTCGATGTCGCCGACGAGCACCACCGGCGTCCCCGTGGCCCGGGCAAAGCCCATATTGGCGATGTCGCCCCGGCGCAGGTTCACCTCCGCCGGCGAGCCCGCGCCCTCCACGAGCACGATGTCGGCCTCCGCGCGCAGCCGCTCGAAGCTGTCAAGCACGGATTCCATCAGGCGCGGCTTCCACGATTGATACTCGCGCGCCTTGGCGGTGCCGATCATGTGGCCCTGCACCACCACCTGCGCGCCGACCTCGCTCTGGGGCTTGAGCAGCACCGGGTTCATGTGGACGGAGGGCGCGACCCGCGCGGCGCGGGCCTGGAGCGCCTGGGCGCGGCCGATCTCGCCGCCGTCGGCGGTGACGGCGGCGTTGTTCGACATGTTCTGCGGCTTGAAGGGGCGCACCGTCAGACCGCGCCGGGTGAAGGCGCGGGCGAGCCCCGCCACCAGAAGCGACTTGCCGACATCGGACCCGGTCCCCTGGAGCATCAGGGCGCGGGTCATGGACGGTTCCTCGTTTCGGGCGCGGGCATGTCCCTGCCATGGCATCGGCACCGGGCCGCGTCGAGCCGGATCTATGCCGGGCCGCTTCGATCGAGGCCGGTCTTCAGCCAGCGGATTGCACCCGCGGCGTCGGGGACGGCGGGGATGTCCGGCAGGGCAGGGCGGGCGACGATGACCACGGACACGCCCAGCGCCCGCGCCGCCTCGATCTTCGGATAGGTTGCCGCGCCGCCGGAATTCTTGGTCACCAGCACCTCGATCCCGGCCTCGCGCATGAAGCGGGTCTCGTCCGCGAGCGTGAAGGGGCCGCGAGCGCTGACGGTCACGAGGTTCGGCACCGGCAGCGCATCGCCGACCGGCTCGATGGTGCGCACCAGGTAGGCGTGCTGCGGCGCGCGGGCGAAGGCGGACAGCTCCTGCCGGCCGATGGTGAGAAAGACCCTTCGCGGCGCGGGCCCGAGCGCGTCGAGGCAGGCCGGAACGCTGTCGGTCTCGGTCCAGTCGTCGCCGGGCTGCCGCTCCCAGGCCGGACGGCGCACAGCGAGCAGCGGCACGCCGCCGGCCCGGCAGGCCGCGGCCGCATTGGCCGAGATTCGCGCGGCGAAGGGATGGGTCGCGTCGATGACCGCCTCGATGCCGTTCCCGGCGAGCCAGTGCGCCAGCCCCTCCGCGCCGCCGAACCCGCCGACGCGCATCGGCACCGGCTCGGGCCGCGGCGCGGCGGTGCGGCCGGCCAGCGACAGGGTCACCGAGACATCCGTTTCTCGGGCCAGCAGGGCGGCGAGGGCGCTCGCCTCGGTCGTGCCGCCGAGAATCAGGACGCGGGTCGCATTCGGCTTGGGATGGGGCGCGGGCGGACCCTGGTCGGCGGCTCCAGACATTCGTACAATCCGTCTCGCCCGCGATCGGCCCGGCACGGTTCCGGGCAAGGTTTTCGACGTGAGACCCTTCTGCCGCGATTGCCTGACGATGCAAGCCGAGGGCGCCTTGCGCTGCCGCGGCTGCGGCTCGCCGCGCCTGCTCGCCCACCCCGCCCGCGACGCGCTGAGCATCGCCCACGTCGATTGCGACGCCTTCTACGCGGCGATCGAGAAGCGCGACGACCCCTCCCTGCGGGACAAGCCGCTCATCATCGGCGGGGGCCGGCGCGGCGTCGTCTCCACCGCCTGCTACCTCGCGCGGATCTCCGGCGTGCGCTCGGCGATGCCGATGTTCGAGGCGCTCAAGCGCTGCCCCGACGCCACCGTGCTGCGGCCCGACATGGAGAAGTACGCCCGCGTCGGGCGCGAGGTGCGGGCGATGATGCTGGCGCTGACCCCGCTGGTCGAGCCCGTCTCCATCGACGAGGCGTTCCTCGACCTTTCCGGCACCGAGCGTCTCCACGGCACCAGCCCGGCCCTGACGCTCGCCCGCTTCGCCGCGCGGGTCGAGGCGGAGGTCGGCATCACCGTGTCGGTGGGCCTCTCGGCCAACAAGTTCCTGGCCAAGATCGCCTCCGACCTCGACAAGCCCCGCGGCTTCTCGATCATCGCCGGCGAAGAGGCCGCCGCCTTCCTCGCCGACAAGCCTGTCGGCATCCTGCCGGGCATCGGCGAGAGCGCCCGCAACCGTCTGGCCGGCCTCAACATCCATCGCGTCGGGGATATCGGGCGGGCCGATCCGGCGCGGCTGCAGGCGGCGCTCGGCCGGGACGCCCTACGCCTCCTCGCCCTCGCCGCCGGGCGGGACGGACGGCCGGTCCGTCCCACCCGCGAGGCCAAGAGCGTCTCGGCCGAGACGACCTTCTCGACCGACCTCGCCCGGTTCGAGGATCTGCGGCCGATCCTGTGGCGGCTGTGCGAGAAGGTCTCGGGGCGGCTGAAGCGGGCGGAACTCGCCGCCGGCAGCGTGACGCTGAAGCTGAAGGACGCGCGCTTCCGGCTGCGCACCCGCACCCGCGGCGGCCTCAAGCCGACGCAGCTCGCCGACCGCCTCTTCCACGAGGGCGAGCCGATGCTGCGCGCCGCCTGCGACGGCACGCCGTTCCGCCTGATCGGCATCGGCGGCGGCGACCTCTGCGGCGCGATTCACGCCGATCGGGGCGACCTCGCCGACCAGGGGATCGAGCGCGTCGCGCGGCGGGAGGCGGCGCTCGACCGGGTGCGGGAAAAGTTCGGCAGCGCCGCGATCCAGCGCGGTCTCGTCTTCACCGGCGAGCCGGAGCGGCGTCGGGCGGAGCCGGCCAAACCCGGGGTCTAGGGTCCGTCGCCTCATACGGTTTCCGGTTGATTTCTTCGTGCCACTTCCCGTCATTCCGGGGCGCCGAAGGCGAACCCGGACCCGAAGGGGCGCGCCGGAGGCGTGCAATCCACAACTGGCCTGAACGCCATATTCCAGCCGCGCATCACGGGTGGATCCCGGGTTCCGCTGCGCGGCCCCGGAATGACGGGGGTTGGGGACGAACCGAAGCGATCAACCAGACACGGTATCAGACCGGCTCCCGGCGGTCCTCCGGCCCAGGGGGGGTCTCCTCGCCGTCACGGCGGATCACGCTGATGCTGCCGTCGCCCTCCAGCGAGGCGAGCCGGACGAGGGCCGGGTCGTCGATTCCCTGTAGGCGGAGCTGGCTCATGAGTTCCGCGTGCGTGATCATCTCGCGGCGCATGTTCCGCCAGCAGATACGGCCGTCGGCGACGAGGGGGAGCCGCTTCGGCGTGATGAAGCGTTCGAAGGCGGGGAAGCGGAAGGCGAGCCGGTCGATGCCGTAATTCCACCCGACGATCGTCAGCACCAGCAGGATGCCCTCCGTCAGCGACTTGTACTCGTTGGAGAAGGCGTTCTGCGAGACGTCGGCGATCAGCACGATGACGAGCAGGTCGGCGAGGCTCACCGCACCGGCCTGGCGCTGCATCACGAAGCGCATGATGAGGAAGAGCGCGAGGTACATCACCGTGCCGCGCAGGGCGATCTCCACGAGGGAGTGCTCCGGTACGAACAGCGCTCGCCAGTCGGGCATCCGGTCCTCCGCCGCGATCGGTCGTTTCAATCGGGAACGCGTCGCGGCCCTGCGCCGATGCGGCTCAATCCGCGCCCTCGTCGGGAATGTTGAGCAGGGTGCCGCAGGCCTTGCAGTGCACCGCGTCCGGCTCGTGCCGCTGCAGGCCGCAGGCGGGACAGGGGAAGCGCACCTTGTAGGGGCGGAACAGGACCTGGGCGAGGCGTAGGAAGAGCGTGACGCCGCAGATCATCACCACGACCGAGATCAGGCGACCGCCGGTGCCCTGCAGGGTGACGTCGCCGTAGCCCGTCGTCGTGAGCGAGGTCACGGTGAAGTACAGCGCGTCGACGTAGTTGCCGATGTTCGGGTTCGAGCCGTGCTGGGTCGCGTAGACGAGGCTCGTCATGATGAAGATGAACACCGCGAGGTTCACCACCGCGATGATCACGTCCTCGTTGCGGCGGAAGAACGGGAAATCCTCCCGCATCCGGTCGAGCAGCTGGTAGGTCCGCAGCAGCCGCAGCGTGCGCAGGATGCGCAGGAAGCCGGCGCCCTCGCCGACGATCGGGGCCAGGAAGGAGGCGATCGCCGCCACGTCCGCCCAGGTCGTCGGTCGCAGGAACTCGCGAACCGGTCGCGGACAGATCGCCAGCCGAGACAGGAAGTCGGCGGCGACCGCCGCACCGATCAGGACGTCGATCCCCTCGATCAGCGGCGGGCGAGGCAGGAACGAGGAGACGATGATGAACAGGAGCGTGGCGAGGTCGAAGGCGAGCAGGCCGTAGCGGAAGCGATGCGCGCGGTCGCTGCTTCCCTCGTAGAGTTCCCGCAGACTCTGCCTCAGGCCCGCCATCGCGCAACACGCTGCCGCCGCCGCTCACGGCTCCGGCAGCAGGAACGTTTCTCGGGCTCGGCCCGATCCGCCGTCGATCGCCTCGGCGGGCGGACGCTACTTCCGGCAGGCGGCCTCGGCCTTCGGATCGGATTTCGGATCATCCTTGGCGAGATCGAGACGGCTCATGTTGCCGTCGATGGCGAAATCTCCGTAATCGAGGTGCAGACGCCCGCTGACGCCGTCCTCGTAGAGATCGAAAGTGAGGGTGTAGATCGGCGTCCGCTCGCCCTCTCCGGGGGTGAAGTAGCTCAAGGTGACCGGCCAGCGCCGCATGCCGGCACGGTCACCCTCACGCAGAGGCTTGTCGCGCTCGGTGTCGGAAGCGGGCGCCGCGCTCGGCCGGCCGATGATGGCCAGCGTGTCGTAGACCTTGCGCCCGTCATCCGAACCGTCGAAGACCTTGGCCGAGACCGTGGTCTCGCCGGCCTTCGCCGCCTCGATCAGGCGGATCATGTGGTGGATCGGGAACAGCACCGGCCCTTCGACCTGGAACTGGTCGCGCTTGGGCTCCTTGAGCTTCACCTTGAACGGGTCGCCCGCCTCCGCAGTCCCGTCCACCGCCGGTGACGGCACGTTGTTGAGGATGGTCGTGGTGCGGAAGCGGAAGCTCTTGCCGTCGCCGTTCTCGAACGTGGTGCTGCGCAGATCCGAGGTGCGGTCGCCGGACTCGCCGGAATTGAGCAGCGTCACCTGCCGCGTCTGCATGGTGTAGCCGCGGCAGGCGTCGCCCGAGAAATCGATGACGATGCGGCCGCGCACGCCCTCGACCGCCCGCGTCCCGGTGGAGCGCGCCAGCGACAGGTCATAGACCGCCCGGTGGTTGGTGAGCCGGATCGCCGCCTCGTCGGGAACCGGAGCGGCCGGCCCGGCGGCCAGCGCGACGCCGGGCATCGCGGCGAGAAGGAACAGGGCCGGCGCGAGGCGCAGTCGCATGCGATCTCCCAAGGTCCGCTAGGGGTTGTCCACAGGCGCAGGACCGGTGGATGCCGCCCGTCACATAGTCATCGCGCCTGCCCGGACAATCTTTTTCGGCGGCGATCCGAGCGCAGGCGGCGTCGCCGTCACCGCCGGTTCGCTCGCTCGAAGGGTCCGTCGGGGCCGGCCACGCGTGATCGTACGTTTCGAAAAAGAGCAATTTTACGCAAGGTGTTAAGGGATCTCGGCCAAATCGGTTGTCATGCCGCCGGGACGGATCCGAGCCGCCGCCGACGGAATCGGATTGGCGGTGGAAACCGACCCGTGAAACGCGCTGACCCTTGCTCCGCGGCCGAGCTGTCCTGTAGTCTCCACAGCGTCGCCAACGACAGCTTTGGCGTCTGTTAACCGACATGTGCAGGGCCGGATCGCGGGCCCTGGCGATGCCCGTTGCCGCTCTTCGCGGCGGTGACGCTGCGCGGTCGGTCGGTTTTGCGTTCAAAGGACGTGTCGACGTGGAGGGGGCAATGACGGAAGCGGTCCCGAGCTGGACGGATGAACGCGTCGAGCTGCTTCGCCGCTTGTGGGACGATGGTTTGAGTGCCAGCCAGATCGCCCTCCAGATCGGCGGCGTCTCCCGCAATGCCGTCATCGGCAAGGTCCACCGCCTCGGGCTCGCGGGCCGCGTCAAGCCGATCGGCCCGGGCGGGGCTCAGGCTCGCCGCAAGGAGGACCTGAGCGCCGAGGTCGCATTGGAGACGGTGATCGTCGCCGAGGAGCCGACGCTGCCCGAGCCGCCGGCGATCGTCGCGCACCGCCCGGCACCGGACTTTCCGCTCCCGCCGAAGGCCGCCCCGGAGCCGGTGGCGCTCGCCGTCTCCGAGCGGGTCACCATCATGGACCTGCGCGACTCCATGTGCCGCTGGCCGATGGGCGATCCGACCTCGCCGGAATTCCGCTTCTGCGGCGCTCGCGCGATCACGGGCCTGCCCTACTGCACCCAGCACGCGCAGGTCGCCTATCAGCCGGCGGCCGAGCGCAAGCGCGACCGCCGCGTCGCCGGTTTCCGCTAAAGCCTTTGGGGCCGCCGCGCGGCGACTTCGGACGCCGCGCGATCGAGCGCGCGACCCCTCCGGATCGTGCGGAGCCCTGGATTGCCACGGCTTCGCCTCGCAGTGACGGGCGGGAGACCAGAACGATCAAACGGATGACATCGGACGCACGTCCCGTCAGCCGAGAGGCCCGCGCCCGGCCACCCTCACTCGGCTCCCGCGAACATCTCGTCGAAGGAGTAGCCGGAGCCGCGCACCGTGCGGATCGGGTCGCTCTGGCGCGGGCGGTTGATCGCCTTGCGCAGGCGGCCGACATGGACGTCGACCGTGCGCTCGTCGATGTAGACGTCGTGGCCCCAGACGCCGTCGAGCAGCTGCTCGCGGGAAAAGACCCGGCCGGGGCTCTGCATCAGGTATTCGAGCAGCTTGAATTCCGTCGGCCCGAGATGGATCTCGCGGCCCTGGCGGCGGATACGGTGGCTGACCCGGTCGAGCTCGATGTCGCCCGCCACCAGCATGTCGGCGACATGGGCGGGCTTGGCCCGGCGGAGCAGGGCGCGCACGCGGGCAAGCAGCTCGGGCACCGAGAACGGCTTGACCACGTAGTCGTCGGCCCCCGTGGAGAGGCCCCGCACGCGGTCGGCCTCCTCGCCCCGCGCCGTCAGCATGATGACGGGCAGCCGCTCCGTCTCGCGCCGCGCCCTGATGCGGCGGCACAGCTCGATGCCCGAGAGACCCGGCACCATCCAGTCGAGCAGGACGAGGTCGGGAGTCATCTCGTGCAGGCGCAGATCCGCCTCGTCGCCGCGGATCGCGACATCGACCGCGAAGCCTTCCGCTTCGAGGTTGTAGCGCAGCAGGGTCGTCAGCGATTCCTCGTCCTCGACGATCAGGATGCGCGCACTCGTCATCGTCCGTCTTTCCATCCGTCGCGCCCGGCCTGCCCCGTCGGGGAGCAGGCCGGAGACGCCCCTTTTCCGCTTCGCGCCCCGCCCGGCGGCGTCAGGCGCCCGGCGTCACCGTCGCGTAGTTCGAAGCGTCGTTCTTGGGCCGCTCGCCGGCCGGCGTCTCACCGGTGACGAGGTATTCGATCGTCTCCGCCACGTTGGTGGTGTGGTCGCCGATGCGCTCCACGTTCTTGGCGCAGAACAGGAGATGCGTGCAGAACGAGATGTTGCGCGGATCCTCCATCATGTAGGTCAGGAGTTCGCGGAACAGCGAGTTGTAGAGCGCGTCGATGGCGCTGTCGCGCTCCCAGACCTCGTGGGCGGCGGCCACGTCGCGGCTGGCATAGGCGTCGAGCACGTCCTTGAGCTGCTCCTGCACGAGGTCGCTCATGTGCTGGACGCCGAGCACGATCTTCTGCGGCTGCGCCTGATCGCTGATCGCCACGACGCGCTTGGCGATGTTCTTGGAAAGATCGCCGATCCGCTCCAGGTCGCCCGAGACGCGGATGCCGGAGATCGTCTCGCGCAGGTCGATGGCCAGTGGCTGGCGCCGGGCGATGAGGAGGACGGAGCGCTCCTCGATCTCGCGCTGAAGCGTGTCGAGGCGCTTGTCGGCGGCGATCACGGCCTGGGCCAGCACCGTATCCCGGCGCACCAGGGCCTCGGTGGCATCGGTCATCATCTTCTCGGCCACGCCGCCCATCTCGGCGATCGACCGGCGCAGGTTCTCGAGGTCGGTGTCGTAGGAAGAGACGATGTGCTCGGCCATGTCGCGAATTTCCCGATCAGGCAGTCGGACGAGGGCGCTCTCGAACCGGATCGGACGCTGGTCCGGCGGCGGAGGGCGCGTCAGAACGAGGACGCAAGGGGGGTCGCGACGGCACCGCAGTCGCGACCGGGCTTAACCGAAGCGGCCAGTGATGTAGTCCTGGGTCTGCCGCTTGGCCGGGTTCATAAAGATCTTCGAGGTCGCGTCGAACTCGATCAGCTCGCCGAGATACATGAAGGCGGTGAACTGCGAGATGCGCGCGGCCTGCTGCATGTTGTGCGTCACGATGACGATCGTGAACTCCGCGCGCAGCTGCTCGATCAGCTCCTCGATGCGGCCCGTCGAGATCGGGTCGAGCGCCGAGGTCGGCTCGTCGAACAGGATGACCTCGGGACGCTGGGCCACGGTGCGGGCGATGCACAGGCGCTGCTGCTGGCCGCCGGACAGGCCGGTGCCGGACTGCTTCATCTTGTCCTTCACCTCGTCCCAGAGCGCCGCCTTGCGCAGCGACTCCTCCACGCGCCCGTCCAGCTCGGACTTGGGCAGCTTCTCGTAGAGGCGCAGGCCGAAGGCGACGTTGTCGTAGATCGACATCGGGAAGGGCGTCGGCTTCTGGAACACCATGCCGACCCGCGAGCGCAGCTCGTTGAGATCGACCCTGGAGTCGAGGACGTTCTGCCCGTCGAGCAGGATCTCACCCTCGGCGCGCTGCTCCGGGTAGAGGCTGTAGATCCGGTTGAAGGTGCGCAGCAGCGTGGACTTGCCGCAGCCGGACGGCCCGATCAGCGCGGTGACCTGCCGGTCCCGAAAATCGAGGTTGATGTCCTTCAGGCCGTGGAAGCTGCCGTAGTAGAAGTTGAGTCCTTTGACGGCGATGCGCACGGGCGCCTTGACGTCGGCCGGGCTGCGGCCCTCGAATTGACTGCGGATCGCGGGGGAGGCGCTCATCGGATCTCTCGTCGGTGGGAGGTCTGTGCCGGGGCCGTCTCAGCGCGCCCGCTGGTCCTTGATCACGAAGCGGGCCACCACCGACAGGGCGAGGATGGTGACGGTGATCAGGAGCGCGCCCGACCAAGCCAGGCTCTGCCAGTTGGGGTAGGGCGAGAGGGCGAACTGGTAGATCATCACGGGCAGGTTCGGGACGCCGCCGAGCAGGTTGGCGTTGAACCAGCTGTTGTTGTTGAGCGCCGTGAACAGCAGCGGGGCGGTCTCGCCGGCGATGCGGGCCAGAGCCAGGATGATGCCGGTGACGATGCCCGCGCTCGCCGCGCGCCAGGTGATGGCGCGGATGACGAGGGAGCGGGGCGCGCCGAGCGCCGCGCCGGCCTCGCGCATCGGACTGGGCACGAGGCGGAGCATGTCCTCGGTGGTGCGCACGATGACCGGCGTGGCGATGATGGCGAGCGCCACCGCGCCGGCCCAGCCCGAATAGGTGCCCATCGGCCGGACCATCAGGGTGTAGACGAACAGGCCGATCAGGATCGAGGGCGCCGAGAGCAGCACGTCGTTGAGGAAGCGGATGACGTCGGCGAGCTTCGAGGTCCGGCCGTACTCGGCCAGGAAGGTCCCGGCCATCAGCCCGATCGGCGTGGCGATGACGATGCCCAGGAACGTCATGATCAGGCTGCCGAGGATGGCGTTGGCGATGCCGCCGCCCTCGGAGCCCGGCCCCGGCGTCGGCGCCGTGAACAGGGCGGGCGAGAAGCCCTTCAGGCCCTCGACGATCAGCATGAGCAGGATCGACCCGAGCACGACGATGCCGAGCCCGGTGGCGATCGTGCTCGCGAGGATCAGCGCGCGGTCGGCGACGCGGCGGCCGGAGCGCACGCGGCTGGCCGTCGGGGCGCGGCCGGCCGTCGCGATGGGGTTGCTGGCGTCCATGGATCGGCGTCCTCAGGCTTGGACAGTCTCGGGCGATCGTCGCGGTCGAGGTGGCACGGGCCGGTTCGGTTCAGGCGGCCTCAGGCCACCTTCGTCCGCCGCACCAGGAGGCGGGCGATGATCAGCACGAAGAACGTGATGATGAAGAGCAGGCAGCCGAGCGCCATCAGCGAGGAGAGCTGAAGCCCGTCGGCCTCATTGAACTCGTTGGCGATGCGCGAGGCGATGGTCGAGCCCGGATCGAAGATCGAGGCGGAGAGGCGGTTGGCGTTGCCGATCACGAAGGTGACCGCCATGGTCTCGCCCAGCGCCCGGCCGAGACCGAGCATGATCGCGCCGATGATCGAGACGGAGGCCTGGGGCACCAGCACGTAGCGTACGACCTCCCAGGTGGTGCAGCCGATGCCGTAGGCGCTCTCGCGCAGCACGGTCGGAATCTGGTCGAGCATGTCGCGGGTGATCGAGGCCACGAAGGGCACGATCATGATGGCGAGGATGATGCCGGCGGTCAGCACGCCGACGCCCGAGGGGATGCGGGCGTAGAAGAGGGTGCCGAGGATCGGGATGCCCTCGACCAAGTTCGAGACCGGCACCTGCACGAAGCGGGCGAAGAGCGGGGCGAACACGAACAGGCCCCACATGCCGTAGATGATGCTGGGCACCGAGGCGAGCAGCTCGATGGTCATCGCCACCGGCTTGCGCGCCCAGCCGGGGCAGAGCTGCGTCAGGTAGACGGCGATGCCGAGGGAGATCGGCACGCCGATGATCAGGGCCAGCATCGCGGCGGCGACCGTGCCGATGACCGCGGGCAGGGCGCCGAACTGCTCGGTGCCGATGTTCCAGGCACTGGAGGTGAGGAAGCCGAAGCCGAACTCCGAGAAGGCCGGCCACGCGCCGTAGATGATCGAGCCGAGGATGCCGGCGAGCACCAGGAGCACGAACAGGGCGGCGGCGTAGGAGGCTCCGTGGAAGAGGCGGTCGGCGCCCTTGCTCGGAGCGATACGGGCTACTCCGCTGTCGCGGTCTACGGCGAGGGTCTGGGTCAAGGCGGTCATCCGCGGAGGCTCTTCGGCTGGTGAGCGTTTAGCGCGCCGTCGCGCGCGAGGCGAGCGGACCAGTTCGGGAAGGGCCCTCTTCCACCTGGGAAGAGGGCCCTTCTCTTTCGCTTAGTTGCCGGTGAAGGCGGCCTTGCCGTCCTTGCCCTTGATCGTCTTCCACTCGTCGTGGATCAGGGCGACGACGTTGTCGGGCAGCGGCACGTAGTCGAGCTCGGTCGCGAGCTTGTCGCCGTTCTTGTAGGCCCAGTTGAAGAACTTCAGCACCTCGGCGGACTTGGCCGGATCCGCCGGCTCCTTGTAGACGAGGATGAAGGTGGCGGCGGTGATCGGCCACGCATCTTCACCCGCCTGGTTGGTCAGGGCGATGCCGAAGCCGGGGGTCGACTTCCAGTCGGCGCTGGCGGCGGCGGCCTGGAAGGCCTTGTCGTCGGGCTGCGGGAACTTGCCGGCCTTGTTCTCGATGAGGGCGTAGGCGAGCTTGTTCTGCTTGGCGTAGGCCGACTCGACGTAGCCGACCGAGTTCGGGACCTGCTTGACGGTGGCGGTCACGCCCTCGTTGCCCTTGCCGCCCTGACCGACCGGCCAGCTCACGGTGGTGGCGGCACCGAATTCCTTCTTCCACGGCTCGGAGACCGAGGAGAGGTAGGTGGTGAAGATGTTGGTCGTGCCGGAGGCGTCCGAGCGGTAGACCGGGGTGATATTCGCGTCGGGCAGCTTGAGGCCGTCGTTGAGCTTGGCGATCTTCGGGTCCGACCACTTCTGGATCTTACCGGCATAGATGTCGGCCAGGAGCTCACCGGTCAGCTTGAGCTTGCCCGGCTCGAGGCCGGCGATGTTGACGACCGGGACGACGCCGCCCATCACGGTGGGGAACTGGACGAGGCCGTCCTTCTCGAGCTGGGCCGGCTTCAGCGGCGCGTCGGTCGCGCCGAAATCGACCGTCTTGGCCTGAATCTGCTTGATGCCGCCGCCCGAGCCGATGGACTGATAGTTGAGACCGGTGCCGGTCTCCTTGCGGTAGGCTTCGGCCCATTTCGAGTAGACGGGGAAGGGGAAGGTGGCGCCGGCGCCGGTGATGTCGGCGGCCATGGCCGAGGTCGCGAGCTGAGCGGCAGCGAGGCCGACCGCCAAGGCGTAAGCGAAGGGTTTCACAAGCATCTCCGTAAGGTGTCGGGCGCATTGTCGGGGCCGGCCCTGGTCTTGGACCGGTCTCGCGGCGACGCTGCTGCCAACTAGTGCACCGACGCGCCGCCTCTATGACGACCACATGACGGTGACATGACAGCCCCCGGAAAGGCGGAATTTCACTGAGGATGGGACCGCTTGCGGCTCTCCGGCGTTATCCGGAATGGTACCCGCGGCAGCCGCCTCCGGGGACGATCCCGGCGGGCCTCGGTCCCCGGGAGATCCGGCGAGGGCGGTGGCCTGCGGGAAAGAGTTCGAGGAGACCGTCGGCGTGACGGAGCCGTATTCAACGCGCGAGAAGGAAGCCCGGCTCGATCCGGCCGACCCTCAGGAGGCGGCCTATCTGGCGCTGCATGCCGAGCGGGCGGCGCTCGAGGAGGAGCTGACGCGGCAGCAGCAGCGTCAGCGTTTCGGCAGCAACGAGCAGGAGATCGCCTCGGCGCGCGCGACGGAGTCGTCCCTTCTGAAGGACCTCGATCGGGTTCTGACCATGATTCGCGCCGCGGAGATCCGGCGCCAGCAGCCGATCGCCCGGCGCTGGCAATGATCCCGGCCGATCGCCGGGCCGCCGGGCCTCCTGACGGGGAGACCGCTCACGGGCTGCGGCGGCGGTCGCGCTCCTTCTGCCGCAACTGAAGCAGAAGCTCGACCTGAACATCCGTGATGGGCTGGGCGTCGCAGCGCTCGACGTAGACCTCGCGCAGAGCCTGCCCGATCCGGTCCCGGCTCTCGCCGTTCAGGGCAGGCATGGCGGCTTCGACGAGCGATCCGGCGGGGTAGTCCGTCGCGAGCTGTGCCATGACCTGACGAAGCCAAATCTGAAGGAACCGTATCGCAACCGGCAGGAAGGAGCGATGGTGGTTCAGATTGGACCAGGATGGTTAACAAAAGCTTACCGCGGACGGATTAATCCGTTTGCCCCTCCGAGCTAGCCCTGCCTCCCGTGCCGTGTCCGAGACGCGTCGGCCGACGCGCTGTCCAATCAATAGAGACGCCAACAGCGGCGACCACGCCTCTCGGCAAAGGGCACCCGGCAGCGCCTCGGCGCGTGCTCTACCGATAACGCGCCCCGATCACCTCGTCCGTCCGCCACAGAGTGCAGCACACCTTGATGGGTTCGAGAGCCGAGGAACTCAGCATGAACACGTCGGGCACGAGCGATGTATCCAGAACGGTGATCTCGACGTCCTGTGCCGAGATGCCTCGCACCCAGCACCCGATCGAGGTGTGTTCATCGACCGCGATCAACCCGGCCTCGTCGGCCGTCGGTGCTGTGCTGAGCCGGAGTCCTGCATGCCTGGACATCGATGTCCTCACGTGATCATCGAAACGTGGCAGTTCCCCGATAAGATGCCGTTGCGTAGTTCCTTAAGATTCGAACGAACGGGCGTCGAAACCTGATCGTCCGCCCCTTTCAACAATTGAGTGCCGCGTCCGATCTAGTTGAAACGGAATGGCGTCCGCCGCCGTTCGTTCAGCGCAGGAGCCAGACGACGAGCCCGACAACCAGGGCGGCCGCGGCGATCACGCCGTAATAGGCGGGCATGACCCACCGGCCCGTGCCGTGACCGGTGCGCATCTCGGCAGCCTTCTGGCGCTCGGGCCGGGTTTCCTGCTCCCGCGCCAGCGCGACTCGCGACGGGGCCGCGGGCCTGCCGGCCGCCTCGTCATCGGTGCCGAGGGGTGACAGGCCGGGATCGTGGGCAGGGATCTTGTCGCCGGTGCGGCCGGAGTCGATCTCGGCCTTCAACTGCGCGCTCGTCGGCTGCGCCGAAGCCGGAGGCGCCTCCGGCACGCGATCGGCGGGCGGAGGCGGTGTCTCGGAACGGAGTGCCATCGATCAACCACCTCTCTCGGATCGCCCCTGCCGGCTGCGGCCGGCCCCGCCGTTCTCCCCGCCGCCGCCCTGCGGACCGGCGCGCATGGGCTGATCGGCGTTGCCGCCGGCCGCGCTCGTGAAGAGGGAAAAGGTCTTCATGGCGGGGTCTGCGACGGCATCCACCGGGGAACCCGACGCCGCGATTTAAGATCCATCCGAGGGCAAGGCCGGCCGATTGCGGACCGATGGGGATACGGCCGCACCGTCGGAGACTTTACGCTCCGGCGTCGTCCGGGACCGCGGAGGGCGCCCCAACCTGTCCGCCGCCCCGGACGCGAACGCAGCTGCGCGATGACCGAGAACCACCTGACGCTCGAACGCCTCCGGGCAACACCCCTCCCGATGCCCGAGGAGGGCAGCAAGGAGCAGCGGGGAACGATCCTCGTGGTCGGCGGGTCCGCGGAGGTTCCGGGGGCGGCCCTGCTGGCCGGCGTCGCGGCGCTCCGGTCCGGTGCCGGGCGCCTGCGCATCGCGACGGTCGGGAGCGCTGCCTCGGCGATGGCTCTCGCTCTGCCCGAAGCACGGGTCATCGGGCTTGCCGAGACGGAGGAGGGCGAGATCGCCCCGGCCGCAGCCGCGTCGCGCCTGCCGCCGCTGGCCGAGCGCTGCGAAGCGGTGCTGATCGGCCCCGGGCTGAGCGCCGGCACGACCGCGGACGCCATCTCCCGCACGCTCCTGTCAGCTCACGGGAGTGCCGCCCTCGTGATCGATGCGGGGATGATCGCCGGGCTCGCCGCCCAGGCGGAGGCGGTCCGAAGCTGTCGCGGCCGCGCGGTGATCACGCCGCATGCCGGCGAGATGGCCCGGCTTCTCGGCATGGACCGGAGCGCGGTCGAGGCCGATCCCCTCGCGGCGGCCCGCCGGGCCGCGGACCTGCTCGGATGCGTCGTCATCATGAAAGGCGCCGAGAGCTGGATCGTCGATCCCTCCGGTGGGTCCTGGCACTATGGCGGCGGCGGCGTCGGGCTCGCCACCTCCGGCTCCGGCGATGTTCTGTCGGGCATCGTCGCGGGCCTCCTCGCGCGCGGCGCCGAGGCGGCCTTGGCGGCGGCCTGGGGCGTCTACCTGCATGGCCAGGCCGGACGGCTCCTTGCCGAACGCGTGGGACCGATCGGCTTCCTGGCACGCGAGATCGCCGACACGATTCCGGCCCTCCTGCGCGAGGCCGAGGCGGGAACCGGTTCGTGAGCCGCGAGGCCGAGGAACAGCGCCGGAAGCGCGGGGGTTTTGCCTAACCTCACACCACGGAGGTCGATCATGACGCCATCGGAGCCTGCCAAACCCGGTGATGACGCGCCGCCCGGAACGCCCGGCACGGGCGAGAACCTGTGCCCTCGGTGCGGAGGAAGCGGTCGCGTGGAAGCCAAGAGCTGTCCGGACTGCAACGGCACCGGCAAGGTGATCTCCGGAATCGGCGGCGGCTGATCACCGCCGCCGCCGACGACGGCCTGCGGCGGCCGTCGGCCCGACAGCGAAACCTGTGAAGGTGTCCTACGACATCCGATCGATCTCCTCGGCGCAGCGGATGTCGGCGAAGCCGGGATCCGCCCGCGC
This sequence comes from Methylorubrum podarium, assembly GCF_040270385.1. NCBI lineage: Bacteria > Pseudomonadati > Pseudomonadota > Alphaproteobacteria > Hyphomicrobiales > Methylobacteriaceae > Methylorubrum > Methylorubrum podarium. Next base: position 83,866 of record NZ_JBELQE010000085.1, read on the forward strand.
CGATGCGAGCGACGGCATGCGATCCCCGTCGAATCGCCGCTTCGAAACAGGCTCACGCAGCGCTCCGATCCGTGCTAGAACGAAAGCGGAACGCGAGGCGACCGCGGCATCCCGCCGGGATGCGCGGAGGCGGGCGAGCCCTGGTGAGGGAGAACGACGGTGACGATGCGGACGACCTACCTCGTGCAGACCTTCGTGCTGAAACGCAAACGCCTGTGTCCGGGCGATCAGCAGGTCTCGCCGACGGTGAGCGGTGCGCTGAAGCGGGCCGAGGCGATGGCCGCGCGGCTGCCGGGCACGGCCGCCATCCAGATCGTGGCCGACGACGAGACCGGCGAGTTGGAGAGCGCGACGATCCTCGGCCGGTTCGGCGAGGTGCCCGACGATTTCGCCGACACGCTGCAGGCCGCCTGACGCGACCATTGAGAGAAGAGAAAGCCTATGGCCTTCAAGCCAAAATCCGCCGCAGAGACGAAGGCTCGCGACCTGGGTCTGGCGCTCGCCCGGATCGCCGAGAGCGAGGGCATGCCGGCCCATGTCGGCGTGGACGCCCTGCGCCGGGCGAGCCCGCGCCTGACGCCCCTCGCGATCGGGCAGATGGTGCGCAAGCACCGCGACATCGTCGAGGAGGCACTCACCGAGCGCGGGCTCACGCTCGTCGATTACGCCGACCAGGGCCCCGGACGCGGCATGGAGTTCACGGTCGCCGACGCCTGAGAACGCATCGGCCTCGGGGATCCCTGCCATGGACGCCGTGCGCCGGGTCGGCGCCTACCTCCAGGTTCAGGACGGCGACGGCTGCCGCCACCTGCTGCGGGTTTCCAGCGTGCAGGCGGTCAGCGACACCGACCTGATGCGGAACGAGACCTTCATCACCGCCGCAGGCCGCACGATCCGCGTGCCGCAGCCGCTCGACGAGATCGTGCCCCTGATCTCACCCGGCGAGCGGTTACCGGTCGAGGAGGAGGCGGAGTCCTGGCCGTTCTGAACGGGTAGCTCGAAGACCTCGCCCGAGCGGGCGTCCAACCCGAAGGCGCTCCGCCTCGGTCAGGGCGATGATTTCCATCCGCCCCGCGCCCGCTGCGCGAACCATCCTCTGCCCTCGTCGGAATTGTCGTTTCAGGAACGATCACCGCGCGTGACTCTTGTCTCGGCACGTCGGGAGCCTGAGGAGAGCCGCGTGGACGATGATCGGGTCTGGTCGTTCGAGAAGAGCCTTTGGACCGGCGGCGCGGACCATTACCGCGAGTTGGTCGATGACGAGTGCCTGATGGCGCTCCCGCAGCCGCCCTATGTCTTCGGCGGCACCCAGGCGATCGAGGCGGTGTCGCACACGCCGCGCTGGTCCGATGTCCAGATCGAGGATGGTCGGATCGCGCGCCCTCAGGAGGGTCTGATCGTCATCGCCTACACCGTGAAGGCCACGCGCGGCGAGGAGACCTACGAGGCGCATTGCACGTCGACCTACCGCCGCCTGTCCCACGAGGAGTGGCGAGTCGTGCAGCATCAGCAGACTCCGCGCATCCTCGCGCCGGTCGTCGATGAGGAGAGCTGACGGATCTTGCGCCCACAGGTGGGCGACCGAAGGAACGGAACGGGCAGGCCGGCGTCCCGAGGCGTGCGACGGGAATGCTTCGCCGATGCCGTCCGATGCGGAGCGAGGCGTGACGCGCGGAGCCTTTGGACAGCCCGAAGGCTCCGTCTCCCCTCTGTCGGCAGACGGTTCAGGAAAGACCTGTCGGCGGTCCTTGCCTCACGCGGCCGACAATGCGACCGTGCGCGGAAACCGCCGTCATCTCATCATGTTAAGGAGATTTGGCTCCCCGAGCGGGACTCGAACCTGCGACAATGCGATTAACAGTCGGGGTGGAGTGATTGTTTTCATTGGGAGACGTCACCGCGGGGAGGGGCCTTCGCCCTGGCGCTACTCGCCCCGCGGTGACCCCGAGTCTCGCTCGGGGCTGAGTGGCACGGTAGGCTCGCCGGATGGCTGATTCCCCCTGCCGTCGGCTCCTCTGTCAGCCGGCAGCATTCGTGCTCTCCCACCTCCCAATCGGCCTGCTCCCGCTTGAAGATGCCGCGTGGAGCAAGGCATTTGCAGCTCTGCGCCCCACTCTAAATGCTAACTTCATTTCTGTGACTATTATAGGCAGGGTCCGGCCGTAGTTTTCACAAATATGTTGCCAGATAAGTCCACACAAAGAGATCCTTTGATCTTCCCTCCTGAAGTGGGCAAAGACGGCGCTGCGATACCTTTGTCACTCAAGATAAATCTGCCGTCATTTAATTCTAGAGCATTTGTTACCGCATTGAACGACACACAATGAGATACTCCAGAAAAACATACCTTCTGACCAGGTTTTGCGGTAATTATCCTATCGACATCCGCGTCATAGGAATTTATCACGTCGGAGTGGGCGCCATAAATCTTAATCGATGAACGCGAGTTTGAACCATCAACGATGGTTGCATCAGAGATAAGGCCCGTGCCGACTTCGGAAAATCCTTTCTTACCTTGAAACAGTATTCCATAATATAAGGATTTCGAGCCCGGGTTTGGATTGCCGGACATCTCGATCCCTGCGGTCATCGGCAAGCCTGTGAATGTAAGATAGTCACCGAAGGCAACAGTTCCACCAGGCGCATAATCCCTGTTGAAGTTCGTATGATCAGCTTCACGACCGTAAAATGGGTAGTTACCAACACCCGCATGCATATGCACATCGGTGTTGATACCCCACATATTGGAACCGCCCGGCAACCCAAGCGCGAACACAGATAAGGCGACCTTTTGGTTATGGTTCGTCTGTGATAGACCACCTCCGCCCGTTTCGTTGATGAAGTTCACGCCGAGACCAGACTCTTGCTTTGTATTGTCAAGAGCTGTACGAGCCTGAACAAGATGCTGCGCGCGTTGAAGATATCGCTGATCATTCTCACCAACTGGTGAACCATCAGGCGCGCCAATGCCGACGACTGCTGCAAACGGGTTAGATATAGTTGAGGAAGACTTCGTACAATATTGTTGTGGAACGGGACTTTGCGAGCCATCTTTCGATTTGCTCCACTTTGAGGTATCGCAATTACTGTTGTCCGATGCGTTCGACTCCACCGATCTCTCGTCCTTCGAAATCGCCCCGCCTGTTACCACAGAAATCGATGCGCATACTATCGATAGTGCAATCGCTACTTTCTCTAATCTCATCTTCCATCTCACGTGGGCGCTAAATGAACGCCCCGAGGCACGCTGAAGGAATATCGCATTCCATGCTGTTTGCCTCGGCGGGCGCCAAGCCATTTGGTCTCACAATGATGATGTCTGTCGAGCACAAAAAGCCCTGGAGCCGTTGAAGGTGAGTCGCTGTTTCATCCGCCACGCTCCATGGGGCCTTGCCGTTCCTGCCGCGTCTCACGCTGCAGTTCGATCATCATAGACATCTTTTCCTTGATGCGGCCAAAGCGCTCTTCAAGCTTCGGCAGCCGGTCGCGGTCGTGCTCAAGGCTCGATAGCCGCTCGGCGAGGCGTAAACTGTTCAACGCGAGACCACCGATCATGCTGTCGAGCCCGGCGGTGTAGGAGCTGGTCCAATATATCTGTCCGGCTATGGCAACTGCGAGACCGCACACCGCCCAAAAGGCGCGCACCGCGGCAGGGTCACGATGCTGTCGGACGCTTCGCTTGAAACCTGGAGCGTTTCGGACATGGGGTCAGGCTTTCAGTAGGCGGGCGGCGCCGGCGCGGGCCAGCGTGGAGAGCGGCGAGGAGACGAAGAAGGCCGTCAGGATGGTGGCGTCGATCGCCACGTACTCGGGCGGCAGCGGCTCGATGAGCCAGCCGAGCGCGAAGGTCTTCGAGGCGCACATCGCCCCGAAGTGGACGGCCGGCGGGATGCCGATGCCGTAAATCAGGCCCTTGAAGGCGGGCGCGATTGCCGCCTTCGCTTGGTGGCCGCGATCTCGGCCCGGACGACCTGCTCCGCCACGTCGCGCTTGTGTCCTGGCCGTTTTCAATCCCCTTGAGGATGGGCTGCAGGACCGAATTGCCGAACGCCTAGATAATGCCAGAGCCGACGGTGCCGAGAAGGCTTCCGATCGGGTTCGAGAGCCAGCCAAGGAGGCTCATCGCGGCGGCTCCCTCGACGGCAGAGCCGCGAGCTTCCTCGCATAGATGCGGGCGGCGAGCCGGGCGACGGCGAGGAAGGCGGCCACCTTCGTGCTCGGCAACCGCGCGCCCGCAAGCTCCGCCCGAGCTACGAGATGATCGTCGCGCTTCGTGCCGCCGCCCATGAGGTGGGCCGGCCGAGCATCGCGCTCGCGGTGACGCTTCAGTTCGACCTCGGGCTTCGGCAGAAGGACGTAATCGGCGAGTGGGACCGCCCCGAGGCGAAGGCAAGGGCTCGAATCGGTGGAGCCATCACGGACGGCGCATGGTTCTGGGATTGGGGCCTCGTCTAGAACCACATCGACGGGACGATCTTGCGCAAGCCGACGTCGAAGTCGAACGGCAATGAGATCACCGAGCACGATCTCAGCCACTACCCTGAACTGCTCGCGGAACTGCCGCCCCGCGGCGTCGGGCCCTTGGTCATCGATGAGCGGTCCGGCTTGCCTTGGAAACGCTCGCATTTCAGCCGGACGTTCCGCGAGATCGCCCGAGCCTCCGGTTGGCCCGACGGCATCTGGAACATGGACAGCAGGGCCGGGGCGGTCATCGAGGCGGGTGCGGCGCCGGCCGACGTGATGCGCACCGCGACGCACACGCAGATGTCGACGACGATGCTCTACAATCGCGGATCGGTGGTTCAGTCGGGCCGCGTGGCCGAGCTACGAACGGCGCGGCGGAAGACGAAGCCGGCAGGCTGAAAACACTCCGAGAACAACGACGGTAACAGGCGCGATGACGCGCTTTCATCGAGTTCTAGCTAAGTGCTTGAAGAATTTGGCTCCCCGAGCAGGACTCGAACCTGCGACAAAGCGATTAACAGTCGCTTGCTCTACCAACTGAGCTATCGGGGATCACCCGGCCGCCTCGGCGGCGCTGGCGGGTCATTAGCCTTCACTGGGGGCCGACGCAAGGGTCCGTCCCGCGCTTTTTGCGGCTTCTGAGCCGGCGACGCGATTTTTCCCTCGAATCGCGGTGGGGCGTCAGCCTTCATGTCGATCGCACGACAAGACCGTTGCCGAGCGGGTCGCGCCTCTGCTAGAGACGCCTCGCTCCGGAGCGGCCGCTCGGCCCGGAGCGTCGCGCATCGACGCGGCGAGGCCTCGTGGCGGAGTGGTTACGCAGAGGACTGCAAATCCTTGCACCCCGGTTCGATTCCGGGCGAGGCCTCCAAACTTCCGATACTCTTCGACAATCGATCCGATCCGACACGGTGCAGGGCGCTCGCGCGAGCCTTGCAATTCCGGGGACGATCCACGACAACCCGACCCGCTCGGGCCGGTGCCGCGCGACGGGCGGGCGGAACAACGGTCTGGCGCAGCGGCAGGGATGGACGGCTCATGCTCGATTATGCTCAGGCGCGGCGCCTCATGGTCGATTGTCAGCTCCGGACCTTCGACGTGAACGATGTCGCGGTGCTCGACGCGTTCGATTCCGTGCCCCGCGAGCGCTTCGTCCCGCCGGGCCGCGAGGAATTCGCCTATATCGACCAGACGCTGACCTTCGATGCGGGCGAGGACGGCGTCCGCGCGATGCCGGCCCCGATGGTGCTGGCCCGGATGATCCAGGCCCTCAAGATCCGCCCCGGCACCCGCGCGCTCGATGTCGGCACCGGCTACGGCTACGGCGCCGCCATTCTCCGCCGCCTCGGCGCCGAGGTCGTCGCCCTCGAATCCTCACCCGATCTCGTCGGCGCCGCGCGCGAGCGCCTCGGCGACGGCACCGGCCTGGTGCAGGGCGCCCTGGCCGCCCCGGTCGAGGGGGCTCCCTTCGACGCCATCCTGGTCGAGGGGCGCGTCGAGATCCGGCCGCAGGCCCTGCTCGATCAGCTGGCCGACGACGGGCGCCTCGTCTGCGTGCTCGGGCCGCACCGGAACGCCAAGGCGACCCTGTTCGTGCGGGCGGGCGACGCCTTCGGGTCGCGCGCCCTCTTCGACGCGTCGCTGCCCGCCCTCAAGAGCTTCGCGACCGAGCCCGGCTTCGCGTTCTGAGTCGGGGTCGGGCGCCGTCCACGACCTGCGGACGGGACGGTCTCACGCCGGGCCACCGCACCGCACGACCGGGGCGCGTCGCCCCCGGAACGGCTCCGCATCCCCATCATCGCGCACCGGGCTTCCCCGAAGCGGCGGGCGCCGCGTCGCGCCCTTGTCCGGCTCCGGCGGCGATGAGGGATTAAGCCCGCGGGGGTGTCGCTTTTTTGAGGCACCCACCGCCAATCCGACGCCGCGGTGCGGGAAACTCTGTCGCTGACGGCGCAAGCTCGGCTACTCTGCCGCACGAGGCGGGCTGGCCACTCCATCGCATGGGCGTGCACTCGGCACCCCTGTCGCGACCCTCTCGGAACCGGTCGTCCGGCGGATGTCCCAGGAGGGACGAATGCGGGGACGGCGAACCGAGGCGGGCACGGCGGTGCGGCAGGACGGTAAATCGAGAAACCGCAAGGGCTGATCGACGTGAAAGAACGGAACCCTGCGGCGCGGTCCGCGCTCCGGCTGGCTGGTGCCGTCGCATCGGCGCTGGTCGTTGCCTGTCCGGCCGCTGCCGAGACCCTCGAGAGCGCGCTCTCCCGCGCCTACCAGGCCAACCCGGCGCTGAACGCGGCGCGGGCGAACCTGCGCGCGACCGACGAGGACGTGAATCGCTTCCAGGCCGGCTACCGGCCGAACGCGGCGATCTCCGCCGATATCGGCGTTCAGCAGTTCCAGGGGTCGATCTCCGGCCAGCAGGTCAACGGCCGCCGCGGCCTGACGGTGCCGGGCGGCGCCGGCCTCACGGTCAACCAGAACCTGTTCGACGGCTTTCAGACGGACAACCGGGTCCGCGCCGCCGAATCGACCGTGCTCGGGACGCGCGAGGGCCTGCGCCAGACCGAGATGAATACGCTGTTCAACGCAGCGCAGGCCTACATGAACGTTCTGAGCGACACGGCGACGCTCGAACTCCAGCGCAACAACGTCGAGGTGCTCGAGGAGCAGCTCCGCCAGACCCGCGACCGCTTCAACGTCGGCGAGGTGACCCGCACCGACGTCGCGCAGGCCGAGGCACGCCTCGCCGGCGCCCGCTCGCAGGTCAGCGCGGCGGAGGCGGCGCTGCGCGCCTCGATCGGCATCTTCCGGCAGGTCGTCGGCGTCGAGCCGCGCCAGCTCGCTCCGGGCCGGCCGCTCGACCGCTACGTGCCCGGCTCCCTCGATCAGGCGATCCTGATCGGCCTGAAGGAGCACCCGCAGATCCTCTCCTCGCTGCACGCCGTGGACGTGGCGGAGCTGCAGGTGAAGGTGGCCGAAGGCGCGCTCTACCCGCAGGCGCAGGTGACCGGCGCGGTGCAGCAGCGCTACGACCAGCAGTTCCCCGGCGACAACGGTGTCACCGCCTCGATCGTCGGGCGGGTCAACATCCCGCTCTACCAGGGCGGCGGCGAGTACGCGGCGATCCGGCAGGCCAAGGAGAATGTTGGGCGCGCCCGCCTCATCGCCGACCAGGACCGCGACACGATCCGCGCCTCGATCGTGCGGACCTGGGGCAACCTCGAAGCCTCGAAGGCGCAGGTGATCGCCTCCCAGGCTCAGGTCCAGGCCAACGAGGTGGCGCTGAACGGCGTGCGCGAGGAAGCCCGCGTCGGCCAGCGCACCACCCTCGACGTGCTGAACGCGCAGCAGGAACTGCTCAGCGCCCGCGTCGCCCTGATCCGCGCGCAGCGCGACCGCGTGGTGAACTCCTACGATGTGGTCCAGGCGGTCGGCCGGCTCACCGTCCGCTTCACCAGCCTGCCGGTCACGCCCTACAGCGCCCGCGAGCACCTCGATCAGGTCCGCGATCTCTGGTTCGGCCTGCGGACGCCCGACGGGCGCTGACGGCCGCGCCCGGGCGGCGTTTTCCTGTTGGCCGGCAGCAAGCCATGGTTGATGCCGGACGAGGCGATGAAATAATTCGTTAACCTAATCATCGTCTTGTCAATCGTCACCGAGTATCGTCCCGATGAGCGCAGCGAGCCCTAAGGTTCAGGACAAGACGCAGGAACCCTCCATGGAGGAGATCCTGGCCTCGATCCGCCGCATCATCGCCGACGATCAGGCGCCGAAGCCCGCCGAGGCCGAGGCGCCGCCGCCCCCGCCGGCTCCGCCGCCGCCGGACGACGACGACGTGCTGGATCTCGCCGAGGTCGCCGAGCCCGTGCGCAAGCCGGAGCCCGTGGCCTTCGACATGCCCGAGATCGATTTCCGGATGCCGGACTTCGACGCGGAACCGGAACCGGCCTTCGACCCGGCCCCGAAGCCGGACCCCTTCGACTTCGAGCCCGAGCCGGCGCCCGCTCCGAAGGTGAGCGAGCGGGTCCGTGCGGCGGTCGAGGAGGAGGCGACGGAGCGGCTCGTCTCGTCGAGCACGGTCGAGAGCGTCGGCCAGAACTTCCAGCTCCTCGCCCACACGGTGCTGTCGCAGAACGCCCGCACGCTGGAGGATCTCGTCAAGGAGATGCTGCGGCCGATGCTGAAGAGCTGGCTCGACGACAACCTCCCGCACATGGTCGAGCGGCTGGTGCGCGTCGAGATCGAGCGGGTCGCCCGCGGGCGCTAGTTTTCGGGACGTCATCCATCCGGCCTCAACCGGGGACGCTGGAGTTGCGAGACTTCAGCAATCCCGAAAAGGCCGGACGGACATCGATCGGATGGCGCGTTTGACGCCGTCTGGTCGCGAGCGTCGGGCGCGGCCGGTCCGGAGCGGGCTTGCGCCGCGAGCGATCCTGCGCGAACGGGCCTATGCCCGCGCCGACGACATGTCGGATCAGCGCCGCCAGGAACGGCCGCCTTCCTGTTCCGCCACGACCGGCACCACCCGCCCGCAGGCCTCGACGGCGGAACGCCCATAACTCGGCCCGGCCTGAGCAAGGACGACCTGTCGATACTGCTCGGCTAGGCATAGGCGTCGACGATCTTACCGGCCCGATCTGCCCTGCACGTCAGCACGCCTTGCCGCACCTCGTAATTCTCGCGTGTGTTGTGGCTCGCATAGATGAGCCGGAATCCGACTTTGGCGACGGACCCACTCCGGGTCCGCCTCTCGGGTCCGGCCGAAGCGGCATCAATCCGTACGGCGCCCAGCTTCCTGGCCGACTGGGCGACGGTCGAACGGCAGGCCCTCACCAGCGAATTGCGACCCGGCGTCTTCGGCAGTGGTGCGAAGACGTACCGTAAAGCGACCCTGGTGCCCCGTACCTTCCCGTACTTCGGCAGCCGAGCAACGATCGTGCGTTCGCCCTTCGCTCGCGACGCGGCGGACGACAGGCTCAACTGCCACGGCATCTTCCACGTCGCGTATGTTTTCAGCCTCGGCGTCGAATGGCCCTGCCGGGCAGTCGCATCTCCGGTTCCGACCATCAGGATCATGCAGGCAGCGATCGTGCTGGGAATGAGGGCGGCCAAAGCTCTTGCGCGCATGTGTCGGCTCCTGAATTTCCGGCTGGAAGTAGCGGCCGCTCAGTGCGATGTCGGCCGAAGAAGGGGAGGCAACGTGAAGCTTCTCGGCCGATCCGCTTTCGCGAGATGCGGCAGTGCTGGTTCAACTCCGCGACGTTGTTTGCTGAAACCACTGCCTGTGGGCGCTCGCCTGAGCGGTCGCGCGACCTTCGATCGTTCCTTCGCTTTCGCGAATGCGCTCGGCGGTTCGCCTCGCGTCGGACCAATCGCCTCCTGAGACGAGCCGGCATCGGGAGGGGCCTCCATGCGGACACTTCCAGGGCTCGGAGCGAGTGTTGCACCCTCTTCGCCGACAGCAGTGCGAGCCATGAGGTCGACGGGGGGGCGTGTGCTTGCGACGACCAGCTTCGGGGGAGCGACGATCCGTGCGGACGGCCCCTGCGGCAGGGATATGCGAGCGGGGCGCGGGTCCGACGCAGCGGGCGAACTATCGGGGCCTTCGACGATCACTGCGAGTTCGATCGTGTCCCCGTTCGATGGGATTGCTGCGCTAGGCGGACCATCGGTTCGAACGAGCCCATCCGGCGCCAGGACGGTGACCGTTTCAGCAGCCGGAATGTCCCGAACGGTGCGCGATCCCCCAGGAGACGTGGTCGGTGGTGCATCGATGGACGCGTGGGCCATCCGACGACCTGCTGTGTCGAGGGCACCTCGGTTCGGTCTGAAATCCACGAGGGCAGCGACAGCGCCCATCAGAAGCAACGCCGCGCCGCAGACGGCATACGGCCATCTCCTGCGCCGACCGGCACCCGCAACCCTCTCGGGATCGAGCGTCGGTGACTGAACCTCCGGTTCCGTATCGGCGCTGCCGCGGCAGGCCTCTGGAAACGATCCTGGCCCGGCAGCCAGCCGATTCCAGTTCGCCTTTGCCTGCGGCGAGCAGGGCGCCTTGCCGTCTCCGGGTGATGGAGCCGATTTCGACCGGGCGCGAAGAGCGTCGCGTTCGCTGTCCAATTGATTCAGAAGTTCCGTGACCCAAAGACTGTCACGAGCCTGTTTTTCTCCGCGCGGCGAACAAGCGGAGCTTGGGTCAAGAGACCCTAAATCCGGTGCGTGAGCCGGACTGCCGATGGATTCGAAATTCCGTTCCTCTCTCTCAAGGTCTGCCGAACTGGTGCGCGAACGGTGCCGTATCGGATTTTCATTCCGATCACCGGTCATCGTCCTACTCCGCGCGCATGCAGAGCGGTTGCTGCTGTAGGATCATCTGGCGGCGCCTGCTGAAGCTGTAAGGTAAGTCTGCTCCAGGTCAGCTAGCTTGCACAGATGAGCTTGCCCTGCATTTACTCTTAAGTGGTATGCGGGGCCAAAATAGACTCCGCAGTCGCCTCCCAGGAGATTTTGGTGCACCTGCGGGCGATTGCTTATTTAGATGGCAATAAAAAAGGATAATACAGCGTAAATTATAATAATATGCAACTTTGATGCGGAGCTGAATCTATATATCAAGATAGAATGTTGATCCACAACATCGAAGACAAGAATAAATCAGCCGAGTGTCGTTCTGCGACATGTCCTGCACGACACTCGCCGCCCGGCCGATGCCGTAGAGAGATGATCCGGGTGAGATGGAGGGTCATACGCCATCTCGTGATCGCCTCGGTCGCTCCGCTGTCATTGCGAAGCCAGCGAAAGCGATCCAGTCCGCGACATCTCCGAAAAGGTCGCGCCCTGGATCGCTTCGGCTCCGCCTCGCGATGACGGAGTGCGGCCAAACCCGAAGGGATCAAACGGAGCAGGCATCGAGGGTCGAACGCCCATCACTCGGCTCGGCCTGAGCGAGGCCAACCTGTCGATGCTCTCGCCCTGATTTCTGCATCGTCTTTTCCGGAAGCCGCGGTCCACCTTTCGGGACGATCATCCGACTCCCACGGCGATCGCCGGAAGAGCGATCGAACCCTCGGCAGGACGGGCCGACGGTTGACGGCAGCACCGCGGCGGGCCGATAGCGGCGGCAACATTCTTTTCAGAACGCCGCCTCGAAAAGCCCGCCTCGCCCATGATGGACAAGACCTTCGACCCCGCCGCCGTCGAGGCGCGCGTCTCCGCGGCCTGGGACGAGGGCCAGGCCTTCCGCGCCGGCCGTCCCGAGCGGGCCGGCGCCGAGCCCTTCAGCATCGTGATCCCGCCGCCGAACGTGACGGGCTCGCTGCATATGGGCCATGCCCTCAACAACACGATCCAGGACATCCTCGTCCGCTTCGAGCGGATGCGGGGGCGTGACGTGCTGTGGCAGCCGGGCACGGACCATGCCGGCATCGCGACGCAGATGGTGGTCGAGCGCCGGCTGATGGAGACGCAGCAGCCGGGCCGGCGCGAACTCGGGCGCGAAGAGTTCCTGCGCCGGGTCTGGGCCTGGAAGGAGGAATCCGGCGGCACGATCATCGGCCAGCTCAAGCGGCTCGGCGCGTCCTGCGACTGGTCGCGGGAGCGCTTCACCATGGACGAGGGCCTGAGCCGAGCGGTGCTCAAGACCTTCGTCGATCTGCATGCCCAGGGGCTGATCTACCGCGACAAGCGTCTCGTGAACTGGGATCCGAAGTTCCAGACCGCGATCTCGGACCTCGAAGTGCAGCAGATCGAGGTGAAGGGCCATCTCTGGCACTTCGACTACCCCGTCGTGGACGAGGCCGGCGCCGAGACCGGCGCGGTCATCACCGTCGCGACCACCCGCCCCGAGACGATGCTCGGCGACACGGCGGTCGCGGTTCACCCCGACGACGAGCGCTATCGCGATCTCGTCGGCAAGCGCGTGCGCCTGCCGCTGGTCAACCGGCTGATCCCGATCGTCGCCGACGCCTATTCCGATCCGGAGAAGGGGACGGGTGCGGTCAAGATCACCCCGGCCCACGACTTCAACGACTTCGAGGTCGGGCGCCGGAACGGCTGCCGGCCGATCAACGTGCTCGATCCGGAAGCGCGGATCCAGATCGCCGGCAACGCCGATTTCCTGGACGGTGCCGCGCCGGAGGAGGCCGCGCGGGCGCTCGACGGCCTCGACCGGTTCGAGGCGAGGAAGCGCGTCGTCGCCCTGATGGAGGAGCGCGGCCTGCTGCGCGCGGTCGAGCCCAACACCCACGCGGTGCCGCACGGCGACCGCTCGGGCGTGGTGATCGAGCCCTACCTCACCGACCAGTGGTACGTGAACGTCAAGCCGCTGGCCGAGCGGGCGCTCCAGGCGGTGCGCGACGGCAAGACCCGTTTCGTCCCGGACAACTACGAAAAAATCTTCTTCCAGTGGCTGGAGAACATCGAGCCGTGGTGCGTCTCGCGCCAGCTCTGGTGGGGCCACCAGATCCCGGTCTGGTACGACGGGGAGGGCGGCGTCTTCGTCGCCGAGAGCGAGGCGGAGGCGGTCGCGCAGGCCAAGGCCAAGCACGGTACCGAGGTCGCGCTGACCCGCGACCCCGACGTCCTCGACACGTGGTTCTCCTCCGCGCTCTGGCCGTTCTCGACGCTCGGCTGGCCGGACAAGACGCCGGAGCTCGCCCGCTTCTACCCCACCAACACCCTGGTCACGGGCAAGGACATCATCTTCTTCTGGGTCGCCCGGATGATGATGATGGGCCTGCACCTCACCGATCACGCCCCGTTCGAGACGGTCTACCTGCACACCCTCGTCCGCGACGAGAAGGGTGCGAAGATGTCGAAGTCGAAGGGCAACGTGGTCGATCCGGTCGATCTCATCGACCGCTTCGGCGCCGATGCCCTGCGCTTCACGCTCGCCGCGCTCGCCGCCCCCGGCCGCGACATCAAGCTCGGGCCCCAGCGGGTCGAGGGCTACCGCAACTTCGCGACCAAGCTCTGGAACGCGGCCCGCTTCGCCGAGATGAACGGCTGCGAACTCAAGGCCGACTACCGGCCCGAGGCCGTGACCGAGACGCTCAACGCCTGGGCGCTGACCGAAGCCGCCAAGGCGGTGGCGGAGGTGGCCCACGCCATCACCGTCTACCGCTTCAACGACGCCGCGGCGGCCGCCTACCGCTTCGTCTGGAACGTGTTCTGCGACTGGTATCTCGAACTCGCCAAGCCCGTGTTGCAGGGCGAGGGCGTCGATCCGGCCGCGCGCGCGGAGACGCAAGCCACGGTCGCCTTCCTGATCGACCAGATCGCCAAGCTGCTGCACCCGTTCATGCCCTTCCTTACGGAGGAGCTGTGGGCGATCAAGGGCGAGGCGCTGCCCGCGCCCCGCGGCCTGCTCGCGCTCGAATCCTGGCCGGAGCTGTCGGCCTATCAGAACGCCGAGGCCGAGGCCGAGATCGGCTGGCTGGTCGATCTGATCTCCGAGATCCGCTCGGCCCGCTCCGAGACCAACGTGCCGGCCGGCGCCCAGGTGCCGCTGGTGCTGGTCGCCGCCGACGCGTCGGTCCGCGCCCGGGTCGAGCGCTGGAGCGAGACGCTGGTCCGCCTCGCCCGGCTCTCCGAGATCGGCTTCGCCGATGCCGCGCCCAAGAACGCGGTCCAGCTCCTCGTGCGCGGCAGCGTGGCCGCGCTTCCGCTGGAGGGCATTGTCGACCTCGCCGCGGAGGTCGCGCGGCTGAAGAAGGAAGCGGGGAAGGCGCGGACCGAGATCGGCAAGATCGAGGGCAAGCTCGGCAATGCCGACTTCCTCGCCCGCGCGCCCGAAGAGGTGGTGGACGAGCAGCGCGAGCGCCGCGACGCGGAAGCCGCCCGGCTCGTCAAGATCGAGGAAGCGCTGGCCCGCCTCAGCGACGCATGAAACCTCTGCGGCGGCTGGCTCTGGCCCTTGCCGGATTGGCCGCCGCTCTTCTCGCGCTCACGCTCTGGACCGCGCGGGCCGGCGACCCGAGCCTCTACCCGCCCTCCGGCCCGGACACGGAGACCGTATTCCTCGTCAGCCACGGCTGGCATTCCGGCCTCGTCCTGCGCCGCGAGAGCGTGACGGGGGAGGGGGCCGGCGCGGCCCTGCGCAACATCGCGACGCGCTTCCGCGCCTACGACGCGCTGGAATTCGGCTGGGGCGAGGCGCGCTTCTACCGGGCGACGCCGACGCTCGCCGCCTTCGACTGGCGGCTCGCGCTCTCGGCCCTGTTCCGGCCCGGCGGGAACGACGGCGTGATCCAGGTCGTCGGCCTCGCGCGCCCCGTCCGCGAGAGTTTCCCGCAAGCCGACATCGTCGCCGTGCCGCTCTCGCGGGCGGGGTTCGCCCGGCTCCTCGCCCGCCTCGACGCGGGCTTCCGCCTCACCGACGGGCAGCCCGCCGCCCTCGGGCCGGGCCTCTACGGACCGAGCCTGTTCTACGCCGGGCAGGGCCGCTTCTCGTACAGCAACGTCTGCAATCACTGGGCGGCGGGGCTGCTGAACGCCGCGGGAGTACCGATCACGCCGGTGCTCGACACGCACCCGGCCGGCCTCCTCGCCGACCTGCGCTGGCGGGCGGGCCTGACGATCCTGGCCGGCCCCGAGGCCGGGCCGGACCTGTCCAAACCGTAATCTTCGCGCCATCCGGCCGTCAGGCTGGGGCCTCTAGGAGTCTCCCTACGGATCGCTGCCCGCTGCCCGGCACGGATGCGACCCTCGAGATTGTCCTTCGGAGACCTCCATGACCATGACCGTCCGCCGTCGTGCCTACGCCTCCGTCGCCGCGGCCGCCCTCGTCGCGGGCGGCGCGGTTGGGTTCGGCCTGACCGAACCCGCCACGCCGGCCTACGCCCAGGCCCTGCCCAAGACGCCGATCGAGGCCCCCGAGCACCCGCCGGGCTCCTTCGCCAACGTCGTCGACAAGGTGAAGCCCGGCGTCGTCGCCGTGAAGGTCAAGCTCGACAGCAGCGCCGACGATGACGACGACAGCTCCGGCGGCCCCAACATGCAGCAGGTGCCGCCGCAGCTGCGCGAGTTCTTCAAGCGCTTCGGCCAGGGCGGCGGACAAGGCGGTCCGGGCGGGCGCGGCATGCCGCAGCAGCGCGGCGAGCGCGGCGCGGTCGGCTCGGGCTTCATCATCTCGGGCGACGGCTACGTGGTGACCAACAACCACGTGGTCGACAAGGCCAAGACGGTCCAGGTCACCCTCGACGACAACCGCACCCTCGACGCGAAGGTGATCGGCAAGGATCCGAAGACCGATATCGCGCTCCTCAAGATCACCGAGGGTGGCAGCTATCCCTACGTCCAGTTCGGCAAGGCCGCCCCGCGGGTCGGCGACTGGGTCGTCGCCATCGGCAATCCGTTCGGCCTCGGCGGCACCGTGACGGCGGGCATCGTCTCGGCCCGCGGCCGCGACATCGGCGCCGGCCCCTACGACGACTTCCTCCAGATCGACGCGCCGATCAACAAGGGCAATTCCGGCGGCCCGACCTTCAACGTCAACGGCGAGGTCGTTGGCGTGAACACGGCGATCGCCTCGCCGTCGGGCGGTTCCGTCGGCCTCGCCTTCGCGATTCCCGCCGAGACGGTGCAGGCGGTGGTCGATCAGCTCCGCACCGACGGCAAGGTGGTGCGCGGCTATCTCGGCGTGCAGGTCCAGCCGGTGACGAAGGACATCGCCGAGGGGCTCGGCCTCGACAAGGCCAAGGGCGCCCTGGTCGATCACGCCGAGAGCGGCACCCCCGCCGCCAAGGCCGGGCTGAAATCGGGCGACGTGATCGAATCGGTCAACGGCGCGCCCGTCAACGATGCCCGCGAGCTGTCGCGCCGCATCGCCGGCCTCAAGCCCGGTACCGAGGTGAAGCTCGCCTACCTGCGCAACGGCAAGAGCGACACCGCGACGGTCGAGCTCGGTACGTTGCCGACCGACGGCAAGGTGGCGAGCCGCGGCGACAGCTCGTCCGGCGGGCAGCTCCGGCTCGGCCTGAGCCTCGCGCCGGCCAGCGATGTCGGCCTCGGCGACGAGGGCGTTGCGGTGATGGATGTCGATCCCGACGGTCCGGCGGCGGCCAAGGGCATCGCGCAGGGCGACGTGATCCTCGACGTCGCCGGCTCCAGCGTCTCGAAGCCCTCCGACGTCCAGGCGCAGATCCGCGCCGCGGAGTCGAACGGCCGCAAGGCGGTACTGATGCGGGTGAAGAGCGCCAAGGGTCAGACCCGGTTCGTCGCCGTGGCGCTCAACAAGAAGGAGGGCTGATCCCCTCCGGCGGCCGGGGCCGGCGACGGCCCCGCCCCGCTCTCGGACTTCCTGCGATCCCCTGACTTCGCGCCCGCTCCGTCCAGCGGGCGCTTTTTCGTGCCGTCCCCCTGACGCCGGCCCCGGCGTGCCCGATATCAGTCCGTCGAGCGCCCCCACGGGGCGAGCAACGGAGAGGAAGACGGGCATGGCCATCGTCGCGGCATCCGGCACCTTCGCCATCGGCGGGGATCTCCCCGTCCACCGTCTCGGCTTCGGCGCGATGCGCGTCACCGGGGCCGGCATCTGGGGCGATCCGCCGGATCGCGAACGGGCGAAGGCGACGCTGCGGGCGGTGCCCGGCCTCGGGATCGACCTGATCGACACCGCCGACAGCTACGGCCCCTTCGTCAGCGAGGATCTGATCCGCGAGACGCTTCACCCCTACGAGGGTCTCGTCATCGCCACCAAGGGCGGCCTGACCCGCCACGGCCCCGATATCTGGCGCCCCGTCGGCAACCCTGATTACCTCCGCCAATGCGTGCTGATGAGCCTGCGGCGGCTCGGCGTCGAGCGCATCGACCTGTGGCAGCTCCACCGGATCGGGCCGGATTGCCCGCGCGAGGTGCAGTTCGAGGCGATCGCCCGGATGCGGGAGGAGGGCCTGATCCGCCATATCGGCCTCTCCGAGGTCTCGGTCGAGGACATCGAGGCCGCCCAACAGTTCTTCCCCGTGGCGAGCGTGCAGAACCGTTACAATCTCGTCGACCGCACCAGCGAGGCGGTGCTGGCCTTCTGCGAGCGGCACGGCATCGGCTTCATTCCCTGGGCGCCCCTCGACAAAGGATCGCTGACCGGCCCCGGCTCCGCCCTGGAAGCGATCGCCGGACGCCTGGGCGCGAGCGGCGGCGCCGTGGCGCTCGCCTGGCTCCTGAAACGCTCGCCGGTGATGCTGCCGATCCCCGGCACCGGCGATCCGGGTCACCTCGCGGAGAACGCGGCCGGCGCCGAGCTGCGCCTGAGCGACGAGGATTTCGCGGTGCTCGACCGGGCCGGACGCGAAGCGTGGCAGGGCGCGGGCGCGGGTTAGATCATCGTCCCGAGAGGTGACCACCGGCTTTCGGAACAAGACGATGCGTTCGGGGCCAGCGTGCCGCGGCGCACCTTTCAATCGGTCGGTGCGGGAACCGGATCTGGCCCGATTCTTTCATGTCCCGGGCGGCGCAGACCGCCTGACGAAGGGATCGACATGACGTCCGCCGGCCATCTCGCTCGCAGCGGCCTCCTTGCAAGTGTCGCGCTGCTGACCGCGGCCACCGCCCCGGCGGCGGCACAGACGCGCTGGGTCTCCGGCACCTACGTCTACGCCGACCTCTGCACGATGCCGGAGGACGGCGCGCAGGCCGGCCGGCGCATCACCCTCAAGCGCTGGCCCAAGGGCGACAACCTCGTCATCGAGGGCGCCGGCCTGCCCGCTCCGGTCGAGGCGGCGGTGACGATCGACGACGGCGCCAAGACCGTCGCCTTCCAGGTCGAGACGAGCGCCGGCCCCGTTCGCTTCGAGGGCATCGCCGGACCCGACGCGCTCGTCGGCACCCTGCACGGCGCCGACGGCGCGCAGCCGCTGCGCCTGAAGCGCGTCCTGCGCCCCCGCGCGCAGCAGGCCTGCCCCGGCGAGACCACAGGCTCGATCAACTGATCCGTCTCCGGCCATTGACCTCGTGGGCTGCCGGCGCAAGTGAGGCGCGGGGGCCGACACGAGGCAATCAGCATGGGCGGGACGAAGCGCAGCTACCGGATCGCGGTGATCCCGGGCGACGGCATCGGCAAGGAGGTCGTGCCGGAGGGGGTGCGGGTGCTGGAGCGGGCCGCCGCCCGCCACGGCTTCGAGATTGTGCAGGACTGGTTCGATTTCGCCTCCTGCGACTACTACGACGCCCACGGGCGGATGATGCCCGAGGATTGGAAGGATCGCGTCGGCGGCCATGACGCGATCTTCTTCGGCGCCGTCGGCCTGCCCGACCGCGTGCCGGACCACATCTCGCTCTGGGGCTCGCTGATCCAGTTCCGGCGCGAGTTCGACCAGTACGTCAACCTGCGCCCGGTGCGCCTGATGCCCGGCGTCGCGAGCCCGCTCGCCGGCCGCAAGCCCGGCGACATCGACTTCTGGGTAGTCCGCGAGAACACCGAGGGCGAGTACTCGAATGCGGGCGGGCGGATGTTCCCCGGCACCGATCGCGAGTTCGCCGTGCAGGAATCGATCTTCACCCGCCACGGCGTCGATCGCGTCCTGAAGTTCGCCTTCGAGCTGGCGCAGAGCCGGCCGAAGCGTCACCTGACCTCGGCCACCAAGTCGAACGGCATCTCGATCACGATGCCGTACTGGGACGAGCGGGTGCGGGCGGTGGCCCAGGGCTACCCCGATGTCCGGTGGGACCAGTACCACATCGACATCCTGACCGCGCATTTCGTGCTGAACCCGGACCGGTTCGACGTGGTGGTGGCCTCGAACCTGTTCGGCGACATCCTCTCCGATCTCGGGCCGGCCTGCACCGGCACCATCGGCATCGCGCCGTCGGGCAACATCAACCCGGACCGGCTCTACCCGTCCGTGTTCGAGCCGGTGCACGGCTCGGCCCCCGACATCGCCGGCCAGGGGATCGCCAACCCGATCGGCCAGATCTGGTCGGGGGCGATGATGCTGGAGCATCTCGGCGAGCGCGAGGCCGCGGCCGAGATCGTCGCCGCCATCGAGCGGGTGCTCTCCGAGCAGGCTCTGCGCACCCGCGACCTCGGCGGCAGCGCCGACACGCAGACCTGCGGTCGCGCCGTCGAGCAGGCGCTGGGCTGACGGGCCGGCCTCGATGAGACCCGTCGTCGTCACCGTGGCGATCACCGGCTCGGTCGCGCGCAGGGCCGACAACCCGACCGTGCCGATCACGCCCGCCGAGCAGATCGAGTCGACCCACGCCGCCTACGAGGCCGGTGCGGCGCTCGCCCATATCCACGTGCGCGCGGACGACGAGAGCCCGTCCCTCGATCCCGAGCGGTTCGGGCGGGTGCAGGAAGGCATCCGCCGGCACTGCCCGGACATGATCGTGCAATTCTCCACGAGCGGGGCGGGCTCCGACCCGGAGGAGCGGGGGGCCTGCCTGATCCACCGGCCGGACATGGCCTCGCTCACGACGGGCTCGGTCAATTTCGGCGACGGCGTCTACGAGAATCCGGCGGCCTCGTTCACGGCGCTCGGTCGGCGGATGCGGGCGGAGGGCGTCTCCCCGGAGATCGAGGTGTTTGACCTCACCCATCTCCACAATGCCCGCCGCCTCGTGGACGAGGGCGTGATCGGCGCCGCGCCCCATGTCCAGTTCGTCATGGGCATCCGCAATGCCCTGCCGCCCGACCCACACCTGCTCGACCTCCTGCTGGCGGAGACCCGGCGCCTGCTGCCGGGCGCGACCTGGGGCGCCTTCGGCATCGGCCGCTTCCAGAGCCCGGTGATGGGCTGGGCGCTGGCCCGGGGCGCGCAGGGCGTGCGCACGGGCCTGGAGGACAACGTGCGTCGCTCGAAGGAGCGGCTCGCCGACGGCAATGCGGACCTCGTCCGTCTGGCCGCCGAGATCTGCGCCGAGCACGGCGCCCGTCCGGCGACGCCGGCCGAGGCGCGGGCGATCCTGCGCCTCGATTGATCCTGAGCATCGTCCCGAAAGGCGGCCGCCGGCTTTCGGGACGATGCTCCCTCGCCGATCAGGCGAGGGCGGGTCTCGCCTTGCGCCCCAGCGCCTCCTCGACGGTGCCGTCGCCGTCGAGATAGCCGTGGCGCTTCGGGTTCGGCATCAGCAGCGAGGCGACGAACGAGACCGCGAGCAGCACCGCGACGTACCAGAAGAAGCTGCTCTCCGCGCCCGCCTGCTTCAGCCAGAGCGCGACCGCCTCCGCCGTCCCGCCGAACAGCGAGTTGGCCACCGCGTAGGACAGGCCGACGCCGAGGGCGCGCACCTGGGTCGGGAACAGCTCCGCTTTCACGATGCCGCTGATGCCGGTGTAGAAGCTGATGACGATCAGCCCGATCATGATCAGGCCGAAGGAGAGGACCGGGCTGGTGGTGGCGCCGATCGCCGACATCAGCGGCACGATCATCACCATGCCGAGCCCGCTGAACAGCAGCATGCTCGTCTTCCGGCCGATCCGGTCCGAGAGCCAGCCGAAGAAGGGCTGGATCACCATGTAGACGAACAGGGCCGCCGTGGTGATCTGCGAGGCGGACACCTTGTCCATATGCGCGGTGTTGAAGAGGTATTTCGGCATGTAGGTCGTCAGCGTGTAGAACGACAGCGACCCGCCGGCCGTATAGGCGAACACCACGGCGAAGGCGCGCCAGTGCTTGAACAGCCCGGCGAAGGTTCCCGACTCCTTCGAATCCTTGTTCTCCGCGCTCATCGTCTCCGACAGCGAGCGGCGCAGGAACAGGGCGATCACCGCGGCCAGCGCACCGATGACGAAGGGGATGCGCCAGCCCCAGGCGGTGAGCTGCTCGGCCGTGAGCAGGCTTTGCAGCACAACGAGGACCAGCGAGGCGAGGAGCTGGCCGCCGATCAGCGTGACGTACTGGAACGACGCGTAGAAGCCGCGCTGCCCCTTGGCGGCGACCTCGCTCATGTAGGTCGCGCTGGTGCCGTACTCGCCGCCCACCGAGAGGCCCTGCACCATCCGCGCGAGGACGAGCAGCACCGGTGCGAGAGGCCCGACCGTGGCGTAGGTCGGCAGCAGGGCGATGGCGAGGGAGCCGCCGCACATCATCAGCACCGAGATCATCAGCGAGGTCTTGCGCCCGAGCCGGTCGGCGATGCGCCCGAACAGCCAGCCGCCGATCGGCCGCATGAAGAAGCCCACCGCGAAGACGGCCGCCGACTTGAGAAGCTGGCCGGTGCTGTCGCCCTCGGGGAAGAAGACCGGGGCGAAGTAGAGGGCGAAGAAGGCGTAGCAGTAGAAGTCGTACCACTCGACGAGATTGCCCGACGAGGAACCGACGATCGCCATGATGCGGCGGCGCCGGTCGGCCGCGTCGTCCTGCGCTTCCGCCGTCGCGGTGATGTCCGACATGCTGTTCCCCTGCTGATCCGGCCCTCGGGCGGACGTGAGCCAGATAAAGCTAAGCGCCGGGCCGAGACGGACCAGCCGCTGGGACAGCACAGGCGCAGGCGGATGTCAGCGAAGGAGGCGCCCGGCCGTATCGATCGACCCGACGCGAAACGCGCTCGAGATTCGGGTTCCGCAGGCTGCGCCCATCCGCCCGGAGCCATCGACCCGAACGCTTGCGGCCCGGCATCGCCCGGAGAGGGATAGTAAAGCTCGTAAGCTCGCTACGGATTTACAAACACATAGAGCCCGCCCGTCAGCACGTCGGCGGCGATATACGAGCCTCTCCATTTATTGCCAGGCTTGTCCCGAAGAACAAGCGGCAATGCATCTTCGGGGAACGATTTTCGCGCGGTCGCCGTTGCGAGCCGGGTTTCGGCGCCGCGTCGGTCGCCGGCAGCAGACAGGAACGGACCATGACGAAGTTCTTTCGCAGCACGGCAACCGCCGCGATCCTCGTGCTCGGCGCGGCGACCGCCCTCGCTCAGGGCGGCGGGGCCGGCGGTGGTGCCGGCGGTGGCGCGGGCGGAGGCGCCGGGGGCGGCGCCGGCGGCGGTGCCGGGATGGGAGCCGGAGGTGCCGGCGGCGCGGGCGGTGCCGGTGGCGGCGCCGGCGGGAGCATGGGCGGCGCGGGCGGCGGAGCCGGCGGAGCCGCGAGCGGACCCCGCGGCGGAGCCGGCGAGGCGGGTGGTGCCGGCGGCGCCCGCGGCGGCGGCGAGATGGGGGGCGGTGCCCGCGGCGGCGAAGCCGGCGGTGCGGCGGGCGGCGCCGGACGGGGCGGCGCGGCGGGAGAGACCGGCCCCCGCGGCGGTCGGGACGGCGGCCCGGACCGCGCCGGAGAACCGGGTGAGCGCGGCGCCCGCGACGCCGGTCGCGACGGCGCGGGCGAGCGCGACGGCCGGAGCAGCCGTGACGCGGCCGGCGAGCGCGGCGGGCGCGACGGAGCCGGTGAGCGCGGGGGCCGCGACGGGGTCGGTGAGCGGAGCGGTCGCGGGGCGGCGACGGAGGCACGCGGTGCCTCCCGCAGCCTGAGCTCGACGCAGCGCACCGAGTTCCGTCAGTCGATCACCCGCTCCAATGTCCGGGCGGTCACGAACGTGAACTTCGCGGTTCGCGTCGGCACGGCGATCCCGCGCTCGGTTTCGCTGCATCCGCTGCCGCCGGCGATCCTCTCGCTGGTCCCGGCCTATCGCGGCCTGCAGTTCATCCTCGTCGGCGACGACATCGTCATCATCGATCCCGACACCTACGAGATCGTGGACGTCATTCCGGCCTGATCCGGATCCGCGAGGTCGCAACGAAGGGCGGCGGCGCTGCGGCACTGCCGCCCTTCGCATGTCTCGGTTCGTCTTGCGGAACAGGAGAGGAACGTCTAGGCTGTTCGCGCTTTGTTTTCAACGATTCTGCGGCGCCCCCGGCCCGCGGTCGACAGCAGGTGCCGCATGCTGACCCGCAAGCAACTCGAACTGCTCCAGTTCATCCAGCAGAGGATGCAGGAGAGCGGTGTGCCGCCGTCCTTCGACGAGATGAAGGACGCGCTCGATCTCAAATCCAAATCCGGCATCCATCGCCTGATCATGGCGCTGGAGGAGCGCGGCTTCCTGCGCCGCCTGCCGAACCGGGCACGGGCGATCGAGATCCTGCGCATGCCCGACATGCCGGCCGCCAAGCAGGGACCCGCGCCCGAGCCGCGCCGCTTCACCCCGAGCGTGGTCGAGGGCGGCCTCTCGGCCAAGCCGCCCGCGCCGAAGCCGCCGATGCTGCAGGCCCACGACGGCAACGGGCATTCGGTGATGGTTCCGGTGATGGGCCGGATCGCCGCCGGTACGCCGATCTCGGCGATCGAGAGCCAGAGCCACTCGATCTCCATGTCTCCCGACTTCCTGTCGGGCGGCGAGCATTACGCGCTCGAAGTGCGCGGCGATTCGATGATCGAGGCCGGCATCCTCGACGGTGACCTCGTGGTGATCCACAAGCAGGACACCGCCAACAACGGCGACATCATCGTGGCGCTGATCGACGACGAGGAGGCGACCCTCAAGCGCCTGCGCCGTCGCGGCTCCTCGATCGCGCTTGAGGCGGCCAACCCATCCTACGAGACCCGCGTCCTCGGTCCCGATCGGGTGCGCATCCAGGGCAAGCTCGTGAGCCTCGTGCGCCGTTACTGAGGCGTCTCGGGGAGCGGCGGGTCCGTCGGATCGACGTCGCGGGCTGATTCGGGCTCCGACCGGGCTGCCGGCGTCATCACCGCGCCGACGGCCCGGGGCTGCCAGGGCTTCGGTTCACCGGCGCCGCGCGTCGTGACCACCTCCGGCCCCGCCGGGCCGAGCCGGATCGCGGTGGCGCCGTGCACTGCCAGGAAGCTGCGGTCGGCGATCAGCGGCGCGGCACAGCCCGGCGGGGCGCGCAGGCGGCTGATCAGGATGTCGGCCCGGACGCAATCCTCAGGGAAAGCGCGCTTGTCGTTGACGAGGGCGACGGCACGCCCGTCGATGGCGGCCAGGGTGCAGCCGAGGCGGTCGCATCGCGGCCCGGCGGTAGCGGTGATCGCGTCGGGGCGGCGCCCGTCGCCGTCGGCCTTCAGCCATTGCTCCAGCACGAAGCCGGGCGGGCGCCCGAGGACGACGAGGCGCCCGTCCTTGCCGCGGATTGCGGCGCCGGCCCCGTCCCGGTCGATGTAGATGTCGTAGCGCGCCGGGCTCGCGGCCAGCGCGATGCCGAGCCCCGCCGGCAGCAGGGCGAGGAGACGCAGCCGCGACACCGGAAGGGTCGCGAGGAGCAGGGCGGCCGCGAGCAGCACCAGGGCGCCCGTGCCGAAGGCCGGCAGCACCACGTTGGCCTGCCCGAACCCGGCGATCCAGGCCGAGATGTCGAGCATCCCCCGCACCGCGAGCCCCATCAGCCACCAGACCGGACGATCGAGGGCGAAGGGATAGGCCAGCATCCCGAGCACCGCCGCGGGCATCACGGCGAGGGAGACGAGCGGCAGGGTCAGCGCGTTGCCGACGAGGCCGAAGGGCTGCACGGTCTGGAAGTGGTAGGTGGCGAAGGGCGCGGTGGCGACCTGCGCCACCAGCGTCGTGGCCAGCGTGCCGACCACCGCGGTCGCCGTCCACGACGCCGCCCGCGCGATCCGGGACGGGCTCTCGGTCCGGAAGACGCGCCCGTCGATGAGCGGCGCGCAGGCGATCAGCCCGGCCACCGCCCCGAACGACATCTGGAAGCTCGGGCCGAGCAGCGCCTCCGGCTCGCGGGCCAGCGCCAGGATCGCGGCGAGCGCCAGGTTGCGCATGCTGAGCGCCGGGCGATCGACCAGGATCGCGCCGAGCATCACCAGCGTCATGATCAGCGCCCGCTCGGCGGCGACGTCCCAGCCCGAGAAGGCGCAGTAGGCGGTCACCCCCAGCATCGCCGCGCCGGCCGCGATCTTCTTGATCGGCCAAGCCAGCGCCAGCACCGGCACCAGCGCGAGCCCCGCCCGCACCAGCCAGAACACGACGCCCGCCGCGAGCACCATGTGCAGCCCGGAGATCGAGACCACCTAGTTGCGAGTAGGCCGGCTTTCGTTTTACGAACAGGCGTGACGGAAAAGCCTGGGCGGTGAGATGTCGGACAGGGTCGGGAGCGAAGCGGAGCCGGGCCCGGCGACCGCCTATTCCTACATCCGGCTGAGCTCGAAGCGACAGTCGAACACCGGCGATAAGAAGGCCTATCGGGACGGCCTGAGGCGCCAACTTGCGCTTCGCGACGAGTACCTCGCCGCCAACCCGCACCTCACGCTCGACACCACGTTCTCCCTCCACGACATCGGCGTGTCGGCGTTCACGATGGCCAACATCGCCAAGGGGGGCGATGGCAAGCTCGCGTTGTTCCAGCAGGCGGTCGACGAGGGGCGCATCGCCAAGGGCAGCTACCTGCTCGTCGAAAGTCTCGACCGGATCTCGCGCGCGAGCGTACCCGTCGCACAGCACATGCTGCTTGGCCTGGTGAACGCCGGCATCATCGTCGTGTCGATCTCCGACAAGATGACTTATCGGCAGGCTCCAAACGATCTCACCTCCCAGGCCGCCTTCCTGGTCTCGGTGATGTCCCTCATGCGGGCGCATGAGGAATCGGTGATGAAGTCCAAGCGCCTCAAGGAGACTTGGGAGGAGAAGCGGAGGAACATCGGGTCAAGAAGGCTGACCGCCCGCGTCCCGGGCTGGCTGCACGAGGTCAATGGCGTCATTGAAGTGCACCCGAAGCGCGGCGCCGTTGTGAAGGAGATTATGGAGCTGCTCGCGGATGGATGGGGCCGCGACCGCATTGCCAGGCACCTGAACGCGAACGACGTCGAATGCTGGGGGCACGGCCGGTCCTGGCACGGGGGAACCGTCCAGAAGATCACCGACAACAGGGCGCTGCTAGGGGAATTCCAGCCGCACCGGCTCCAACAAGTCGAGCGACGAGGTATCATGGCCGCCAAGCGCGTGCCCGTCGGTGACCCGATCCGCGATTACCTCCCTCGGGTTATCGACGATGACCTATGGGTTCGGGCTCGCGGCGTGGCCAACAGGCGCCGTCTGGGCCGAGCCCCTAACGCGGGCGGCCGTCAGGGCACGCGTGTCACCAACCTGTTCGGGATGGTCGCCAAGTGCGCCGCCTGCATGAAGCCGATGAACTACCGCGACCGCGGACCGCGCTCGACGCCGGTCCTGCGGTGCTCGTCGGAGCGGGCTGGCACCTGCACCAACGCCTACCGCATCCCGTACTACGATACCGAAGCCGCCATTCTCCTCTGGCTTGTAAAGCTCGACCTGACGGCTGGCGCGCGCGGCGAACTCGCGCGGCATGAGGAGGCCTTACGGACCAAGGTCACCGAGCGCGACGTGCTGCAGGCGCGGGGCGAAGCCATCGTGCGGGAGTATGGGGCGGGGGGACGCTTCGCGAAGGTCCCCCTCGCCGAGATCGATGCCGCCATGACGGCTTGCGAGGCAGCCATCGCGGACCTGACCAGCAAGATCAACGCGTTACGCCTCGATGGCGGTCGCGACGAGCGTTCCGCAGCCATCGAACGTCTGCAGGAACTCCAGAGAAGGGGGGTGCCAGACGGGGAAGTCTTCGCGGCAAGGATGCGGATCCGCCAGATCATCCGGGACACGTTCGAGACAATGTGGTGCTACCCGGACGGCAACATTGAGATCTTCACCATCGACGGCGGCTATCATGCCTTCCGCGACGGGTATTGGTGGAACGAGGGCGACCGGACCTGGGTGCCGTCAGTTGGAGCCATGACCGGGATCCCCTATCGCGGGACCAAGGCGGAGATGGCTCGTCGGGCGGAATGGCTGGAGCAGGCCTATCGGGCCGCCCCTAGGATCAAGCCGCGAAACGGGAAGGACCCCTGAGGCGTCCGAGGCAGAGTATCCCGGGCTGACGCAGGTGCATCGCGGATCGTCGCAGGTCGCGGGCCGGCACCGTCGCCTGCCCGGCTACACGACCCTGTCCGCCTCACCCTGCATGTCGTCCTCCGGCTTCCGCCTGCGATAGCGCCCGCGTTCGGCCCTGGCGAAGAGCCGTTTGTGATGGATGCGCTGGTTGATCTTCTTCCTCAGCGTCGTGTGGTTCCATTCCTCCTGGTGACCCCTGCATTCCTCCACGAGATCTGCCCCGAGACGCTGCTCGATCTCCTGGACGCTGAGGGCGCCTTCCTCCGGCAAGAGCTTCCAGATCTCCTGCACGACGCGTTCCCAGTAAACATCGGCGCGGACGGCCTGTAGGTGCCTCCTCGCTTCCTCCAGTTCGGCCTCAAGCGCCGCTACGTGACCCGCCAGAAGCCGGGTTTCCGCCTCATGGCCCTCCAGCAGGGCAAGCGCTTCGTTCCGCATCTCGCGTTCGCCGTCGACCTCCTGTTGCATCCGCTCCCTGTCGCGAACGTAGACCGCGGACGCTTCAGCCTGGGCCGCCTTCCAGAGCGCCACCCCGGCTGCGGCCATCTGGGCCGCGACCGCTTCGGGCATGCCGGCGAGTTCAATCTTCGGGCTGTACGCTCGCTCCCGCTTCCAGTCGTTCAGGAGGGGGCCGACGTCGTTTGGCGAGCCGGCGGCGCCCCGGTTCTCCCTGAGCCACGCTCTGACTGTACGGAGAGAAACACGCTCCCTCGCGCCGGCGCGAAGCTCGTCCGCCGCCTCGAAGACATCCCGCTTGGTCACCATCTGTATAGCCCTCCAAGCAGAATGGTGGGTCAGATACGGTTAATAGAATGTGCCGTCGTCTGTAGAGCATATCGGGTTGCGATATGCGCTACCCATCACGGGTTCCGTACTTCTACAGGCGCGCGACCGTGCCTGACCGCGGCTCGAAGTCAGCCCCAAGCTCGGAGTGGGGGAAACCGCGCGATGGGGTGGACGCGAGGACGCGGAGGCTGAGGAGTACCTCGGGGACTAGGGGCCGGAGTTCCCCCACGGCGCGGTCGACCGGCGGATTGCGTATCAGAAGTTTTTTGCCAGTTACGAAAGCGACCGGTACGGCAGGCGCCGGCCCGAGGACGATGCAGCCTGAACACAGCGAACCGACCCTCCGGGGCGAACGGATGGAGTATGTGTGCGATCTGCCGTGGACGAGGCCAAGGTGCTACCATAGGGCGTCGAAGAGCCGTTCCCTCCCCAAGGCGTTCAACAAAGTCGGAGATCGCCCTACAAATCTACGCAGAATATAGTGATTAATATCCTCACGCGCTGATGCAATGCCAAGTAACACGATGACATTATGACAACTAAAATAAAAAACTAGGACTCTCAATACAAACACTTCCCGTATAATTTTCAAATTTGAGAATGTATAGCAGACGCCAAGTCATCGGCGCCGAAACCTCTCAACGGAGCACGAAAAACTGTTCCGTGTTGCATGATTGTTACTACGTAGATAGATTACTTATAATATAGTTTGATTCGCGATTTCTAAAGTAAGGGAAATCAAATGGTATCCGCGCGCATTGCGTATAGGAAATTCGTGCGCATGTTCTTGTTGGCATGCGCAGGATCACTGACTTCTGGATGCGCTATAATACCGTTTACAGAAAATGCGGCCGGAGTAAATAGCCAGCAAATTTCAGAAAAAATCAAATGCGAAACTAGAACCGCTCTTAAGCGCATTGTTCTTGACGTAATTCGCGACCCAAGATCAGACGGCGCGAAAAGCAATGCATCTGCAGCGAATGATATCGAAAAAGATGACTCGATACTCAAGAACAAAAACTATTTCCGAAGGTTGAGTAGAGATACCAGGGCTGCGCTGGAAAAATATGACGGCGCAGCCATCGGATTTGATTTCACCTTTACGATGACTGAAAACAATTCCCTTCAGGGCAATTTGAATCTCCTATCGACACTAGGGCGCGGAACGGATGGTTTGAATTTCGGAGCAAGTAATACTAGAGAGCGCAAGAACATCGAAAATTTTAGAATTACGAAAATACTTTCCGATTTTTTTCAGCCAAACTTGCGGTGCGACAACTATCATGGTGCAAGCAATTACATTTACCCCATATCAGGAGAAATCGGAATTTATGAAATATTAAAGAGATTTTTTGACTTGAACGAAGGCGGGGATCTTGGGATTTCATCTACTGACAAAACATCTTTGTATGCTGTAACAGTGACTTTTACAACTTCCTTTACTGGGTCCGTCAACCCAAAAATAACAATCATTCCAATTGGAAAAGCCTATGGAATACCGGATGCCGGCATAACTGCTGCAGCAACACGGAGCGACATACATACCGTGATCATAGCTTTGTCGCTTCCTCCGGACCGCACAGTCAATTTCGTTGGTCCTGGCGGTGTGCCATTAGGTCCGCTGCAAGGAAGGAGCTTGGCAAGGGCGAACGTAGATGCGCAGTTAACATATCAAATTGATAAAAATCGGCCTCTTTTATTCTTTCGTCCTGGTGTGTTCGACGGCGGCCTGTTTCAATAAGACTGTCAATTAAGCAGATATCCATAACTTGCAAATTTACCCTATAAATTAAGCCGAGATTCTCCCATACCATTCCTATCGGGTCCAGTTCCTCGCGTCTGGGTGTAGCTGGAGTTACGTAGAGGGACCCGCAACGCGCTATTTCAAAAGCCGCGTGTCGCGTCGTCGACTCTTGAGCGCGGCGAACTCCTGCAGGTGGCAGGCACAGGTTGGGTTGTCCGCCCCATCTGCCTGACGGCGAGATAAGCGGTATTTCAAGCCTCCTGTTAGACTGACGGCTCTGGTCGCTCCGAGCTACCCAAGACCGTGCATCATCGCTTACGAAGTCTTGCTCGCCAAGGACGTGTAGGCGATCATTGCTTTTTTTTATGAGGAGATCCTTCAACATGAAACGCGCGGCCCCGCCCCCCTTCAATTGATTCTGGAGTGCCGCGCCGCGTGCCGAGCCTCCTTTGTGCGAGGCTCGTATGTCATCCCGAACCCTTTTCGTTTCGGACACCCACTGGGGCCACAGGGCGACCCTTGGAAGTCGCCTCGGCCTGAACCGGCCCTTCGCCACTATTGAGGAACACGACGAGGCACTGATCGCCCGCTGGAACGCGGCCGTTGGCCTTGATGACATCGCCTGGCACCTCGGCGACTTCTGCCACCGGTGCTCGGAGGACCGTGCCCGCGCCATCTTCGCGCGCCTGAACGGTCGCCAGCGCTTCCTCGTCCAGGGCAACCACGACCGCATCGGTGCGCGCCTGCCCTGGGACGGCATCTACGACGTAGCACGCGTGCTCGTCCCGCTCCCGGATGGCACAGTGCAGGGAGTCTGGTGCTCGCATTGGGCGTACCGTGTCTGGCCTCGGCAGAACCGCGGCGACATCCACCTCTACGGCCACTCCCACGGACGGCTGTCGGGCACAGCGGCGAGCACCGATGTTGGTGTGGACTGCTTCGACTTCCGTCCGGTCACCCTGGATGAGATCCGAGTGCGCCTCGCTGAGAACGCCAGGGCCGCAGGAGGCACGCCATGACCGTGCCGGCCCAACGCCTCTGGATCTTCAGCGACCTACATCAGGAATGGCCGGAGAATGCCTGGGACCCTACCGCGCACGCGCCGGCGGGCGGCTTCGACGTAGCCGTCGTGGCCGGCGACGTCCACATGCCCCTGACGCGGTCACTGGACTGGCTGGCCGAGCGCCTTCCCGGGATGCCGGTCATCTATGTCCCAGGAAACCACGACTTCTGGTGGGACCGCGGCGAGGAGCGCTATACAATCTACGACCAGCTCGAACGAGGCCGGGAGCGGGCCGCCACGCTCGGCATCCATCTGCTGCTCGACGACGCCGTGGTGATCGGCGGCACGCGCTTCCTGGGCGGCACGCTCTGGACCGACTTCCGGCTGGGAAGCCTCGGCCTCACGCACGCCTTCCGGTCCGCCCAGGGGCACTTCGGCATGGTGGACTACCGGCGCATCAGGACGGGCCCACGGTCTCGGAACAGGATCGAGCCCGGCGAGGTGCTGGCCATGCACCGGACGACGCGCGCCTTTATCGAGGCGGAGCTTGCCCGGCCGCACGACGGCTCGTCTGTGGTCGTGACCCATCATGCCCCGCATCCAGACAGTCTGCCGGACCCGCACGCCGATCTTACGTGGTGCTACGCGTCGGACCTGACAGACCTGGTCGTGGACCGGGGACCGGACCTATGGATGCATGGTCACGTGCATCACGCGGTCGACTATGGGGTCGGGCGGACGCGGGTAATCTGCAACGCAAGAGGTCACACGGACGAGGCAACGGGATTTCTGTCCGGCCTCGTGGTCGAATGCGCTTGATCCTCAGGCGGCCGGCCGAAGGCCGACGATCTGGCTCACCCTATCGCGCAGGAGTTCGCTCCTGCGGAGCACCTCGGCGCCGCCTGGTACGTCCTGGACAGCTGCCCCGGTCGTGATCCCGAGTTGGACGTTGTACCGGTTCCACTGCTGCCCGCTCGGGTGGAGCACGCCACCCAGGAGCCGGTCACTGTTGATAAGGCCACGCGCGGCGAGGTCTTCCAGCACGAGCAGAGCGTTGATGCCGAACGGCACAATCCAGGCATTCCGCACCCGGGCCAGCTCCGGGACAAGGTTCTCCTCGACCATACGCCGCATGAGAGGACGCGACATGATCCGCCGGTCGCCGGCAAAGTTCGAGCCGTCCTTGAGGACCGGATAGCGCAGCACCGAGGTCGAATGGACGCGCGAGGCGGCAGAGGTGAAGAGGTCGGCGGTGCTGCGCAAGCCGAAGACCTGGTGAAGACCAAGATGATCCATGAGGCGGGCACCCAGGTCCCGCATACCGGCGAAGGATGCAGTGGACTTGGCGGCCGCGGCAGCCTCCTCGACCGACGCTCCTCTCACCGCCGCCGAACGAAGCGCCAGGAGGGCATCCTTTGCTTGGCGCCTCCCCGGGGTGACGCCGACGATGACAACATCGGCCTCGTCATTGATCCAGTCGAAGGGGGCATAGAAGGCGCTGAAGCGGCCCTCGTAACCGAGGCCGAGGATGTCGTCCCGGAAGGGGGAATGTCCGGGCGCGTCGATGCCGCGTGCGATCTCATCCGCGGATCGGGACAGCAGGGCGGGAAGGGCGCGCTCGATATGGGCGCGAGCGGAATCGTTGAGGCTCATCTGGGAACTCCTTTGTCGCTAGCGGGTCGAATGCAGTTGGGGGTCAGATCCGAGCAGCGGCCTCTGCAGCCATCCTGTCGAGGGCGGTTCGGGTGGTTCGCTCCCAGCGAACCCCGCGTGCCTGTGTTCGGAGCCCACGCGGTGTCGGGCGCCGCCAGATCGGCTCAGCTGACCTCTGCAGCGCCGTCAGCGCTTCCTCGAAACTCGGCCAAGTCGTCTCCTTACCGGTCGGCCCGGTCGTGTAGCCGTCCTCACCACCGACGCCGGGATGGAAGGTCGAGCCATCGGCGGCGACGGGGACGAACAGCATCTCCTCGTCCAATTCAAAGCGGTCGGCCGTGGCGAGGTCCTCGAACGTGTTCTGGTCGCGCCAGGTGGAGGGGCGGAACTGCTTGCGCTGCTTGAGCCAGTCCAGAGCCTGCGCCGCAGGCACCCCGCCATCCTTCGGTTCGAAGACACGCTCGCCACCGGCCATCATGTTGCGGATGCGCCTTTCGCTGACGCCCCCGAACTCGGCGAGCGCCCAGGGTTCGATGAGGTCGCCGGTGTCGAGGGCGAAGCGACCGCGCGCCAGCCGCAGGGTGCGACCCGCGTCAGCCGGATCGATCTCCCAAGCCGCGAACGGCACCTTGTCCATGAAGGCGCCGGCCAGCGCGATCTCGCCCTTGAGATAGGCTTCCCGGTCCTGCGCAGCGGATGCGCCAGTCAGCGCGATGCCATAGTAGGCGTAGGCGTTCAGGTTGTGGAACGTCGCCCCGAGCTTCCATGAGAATGCGTCACCGAACGCATCGTCCTTCAGGACCTCGGCCCAATCCTCAGGAGCTTCGACGCGGTAACCGAGCTGCCTTACGAGCGCGGCCATGCCGACGTTGGCATTTTCCGGCCCGACGATATCGGTCAGTAACTGGCCAGCGCCGACAACGATGTCGATGAGCGTCGAACCCTCGAAATCGTACCCGTTGCCGTACTGGCTGTGAAATTGCTCACGGAGCATTTCAGCGTCTGTCGGTGCATCATCAGTGGCCATCGCTATCTCCGTGATGTCGGGCAGTACCGCCGTCACGGATAGGTGTCTCATAAGCTGGACGGCACCTCAACGAGGTTTTCGTGATGATGGGCCATCACGTCATCCTACGGGGTCTGCCTTTCTGCCACAGTTATGCGGATTTGGACTGAACGAGGGTATGGTTTGTTCGCATATGCCGCTTGGAGTCCACCGTGTCCGACCTCCCGCTCTCCGTCCGCTACGTGAAGAACGGCGCGGGCGGCCGCTGGTGGCCCGATGCCAAGGGCCGGTCGCGTTTGCACGCCGGTTGGAGCCAAATTCCAGATGACGCGCTGGAAGAGATCAATATCGCGGTCATCTCAGCCACCCTCCGCGAGCAATACGGCTCGAAGCCCGGTGCCACGCAGGACCTCAACGCGCTTCGGACACTTCTAGAAGGCCCCAGTCAACATCTGTGGATCACGTTCGAAGACGGCTTCATGTGGTGGGCCACCGTACGCGACGGCATAACTGTCAGCCCGCTCAACGACAGGGCTCAGCATGGCCATTTCTGGCTCGATCTCGAACGTCCCTGGGACAACCGTTCGCTGGCTGGCCGCTACCTCGCGATGTCAGAATTGCCCGGCACCGTCACTACGACGGCCGGATTCCAGGGTACGGTCTGCGAGCCGAAGGGTTGGCGCGAGATCCTTCGCTTGATCCGCGACGAGGAGGATGCCGACACAGTCGCCGCGATGTCCGCACGACTCAATTACCAGGCAGCGGTCGGCAAGCTCGTCGCGCGGCTCCGGCCGAAAGATTTTGAGCTACTCATCGACTTGATCCTCTCTCGGTCAGGCTGGACACGGATCGCGAAGATCGGCGGGGCTACGGAGGGCATCGACGTCGAGGTTGAGAACCCAGCAATCGACGAGGTCGCCTTCGTGCAGGTGAAGGGCGAGGCCGGGCAGGCCATCCTCGACGACTACGTCGCCAGGTTCCGGGCACGCCGCGAACGGTACCATCGCATGATCTTCGCAGCGCATACGCCCAAGGGAGCGCTCAAGGCACCAGATGGGGAGCCGGTCCAGGTCTGGGATGGCACGAAGGTCGCGGAACTTGTCGTCCGCCTCGGCCTCGGCGATTGGCTGGCAAAGCGAGTTTGAGCGGAGCCTCGGATTCGGCTTTCTATTTTCGATAGACCAGCACGTCACCAGAAACGGATTTTTTTTGGCTTCCGCCTAACGAACACGCTCAAGAGGGGCATTTTCGATCCGAAGAGCATAGAACTACTCAGCCCCGATCCCCAGGCTGGTTCCGAGCGTTACTTTGAACTTCGCCACCGCCTCCTTCACTGCATTCTCATCTACCAACTCTGCCACATCAAAGCTTTGCCTAACAATCTTGAAGGGCGGCGTCGCATGCTCCACCGGAATACCATCCTCCTCCGGCCATTCACCCTGATGCCACACCCCATTGAGCCAGTTCCGCTCGCACGATGCCGTGCAAAGCCAACCATGCAGGTAGATCGTCGACGACGTTGACGCGGCATCTGCAAAGTCCGCGGCATCGGGCTCATCGCCGGTTTCTGGATCAACGAACCCGTCATCCGTCTTGACCACGACCTCAAGCATCCACTGACCTGCAGTGGGGCGGTGGCGGTCGGCGTCCGGGGGCAGATAAAGGAAGCTCGCCTGATGAAGAGGCAGCAGGTCCCACGCCCACTTTACGGTCGGATCTTTCGAACGACCGCAAGGCCTATCGCGGGGATACGTCTCCCACACGTAGAACTCGTGCTCTTCGAACTCGCCCGCGATCAAGGCTACTATATCGAGGATACGCCGCTGGTATGACCATACGAGGCGGTAGGCACGACGAACGTCGGCGAGTGCGGACTTCATCTCTTCAGAGGCCGGCATCGGATCTCCTAAACTGCATCACGCTGGGCTTCGCCGAGATCGTCCGCCAGGGAGCAATTTTATCGGGCCAGCCAGAAAGCGTTTTCGGGCGAGGCTCCTCAACGTTACTGGTCAGACGTTCGTGCATAGGGCGGAGGACTTCCGCCGATCTTGCGAAGGAACCGACTCGATTTTCAACTGAAGCAGCGAGGTCGCTAAGTGGCCTGACGCGCCGGTAGCCATGTAGTGCAAGTGCCCGACGCAGATCCTCGACGACTCTTCTTTCAGCCCCCTCAGGAATCTCCACCTTGTGGAGGGCATGCATCAGGTCAGACCAGTCGGCAGCCGCCGCCATTATAGGTGTGCTAGCTCCGACCGATGCCGGCGTTGCAAAGGCAGAGACCATCTCCTGCGGCTTGCCTTTGAACACGCCAAGCCCTCCAAGAGCGAGGAAGAAGCATTCGTCAGGTTCATCGTCCCCCGCGAACTCCATCTCGTGAGCGATCCATTCCCGGCGCCACTGACCTGCCTCCTGCCAGCGGCCGAGCTTGCACTCGATGACGAGAGTGACCCTGACTGGTGGATCTCCCACAGAGAACCGCAAGATCACGTCCGGCTCGACATCCTGTTCGAGCGTTGGATTGGCCTTAGACCACCGTGGCCAGAACTCGATCTCGTCCAGTTCCACCACCTTGCGATCAGGGAGAACGTCGGGACGGAAAGTGGCCCGAAGGACGGCCCAAAGCGTCGAGCCGCCGAGATAAGCCAGACGCTCGAAAACGGTCGCGGTCAGAAGATCCTCGGAGACCTTGTAGACCCGTCTCAACGAGTCTCCGGCCTTCAGTCCTTCCGGAACCGTGCGGCCCTTCCCGTCGAGAATCGCCCTCAGCATCCGCCTGACTCATGCGAGGCGCCTAGATGGTGTTCGACCGGCATCGACTACCTTCCCCGCTACGCATCGACCATGGCAGGCACGTCGCCCGACCGAGCCATCTCCAGAGCTTTCAACGGGCGTCGTTCCAGATCGAAGGTGTCGACGAACCGCATCGTGGCGTCCGGCCGCGACCCGATTAGGGCCGTTACGTCCGCCGCGGAGCTGCGCCAGAGCGGATGGAGAACGATCATCTTAAGCGCCGACCTGCCGGTAGTCTGTACGATGGAAGCCAAGCCCATCGGCCCAACCAACTTCACCTCTAGGCTGCCTGGACGCATAGCAGCCACCGATGACGCGAGCTCCCTGCTGCGCTCCAGCCAGCCGCTCAGCTCGGGGTACGCGTCAAAGCGGTTGTCGAGTCCACAGACATAGTCCGGATCGACCATTGCCCTTAGGTAGGACAGGGCCAGCCGCCAGTCCAGTAGGTTGTGGACGCGTCGATTGCCGTACTGCTGGATGCAGCGGTAGCAGGCGGTTTTGCAGTTGGAGTGGTGGTCCTCCGCCCGCAGCTGCGCCAGCGCCGAGCCCCGATCCGCTTCTGATACGATCCGCTCGATCAGGCGGACGATCTCGGGCCTCGCGCCTTCACCGAGCCTACGGCAGAGGCCGGACCCGTTGATCAGGGTATCGGCTATCTGAAGCATGGGACGGCCCTCTCGCCGCCGCGGTTCGAGCGCTTCGAACTCGTCGGGGGCGACGTCGAGAAGGAGTGCGGCCCGCTGCACGAGCAAATGGGTCGCGCTGATCGCGGCGGCCCGAACCGCGGTCGCGGATTGCGCCGGGCCTCCCTGCTTCGCAACCAGATCCAGACGGAGGCGCGGGTCGAACTGCGTGAGCTCGATGTAGAGAGCGTCCGTCTCCTTCCGCGAGGCGAGGCCGAAAGGCCCCTCCTGCCCCAAAGAGTTTTTCCAGCGCGAAGGCTCGTTCGCCTTGGATATGGTCGGATCGACCGCCTGCAGCTCAAGCGGGGTCGCCTTCGCGAACCGGAACTCGCGCTGAACCCACGTGTCCGTCAGATGATCGACGCCGAAGCGCTGGGGCGTGCCGTCATCGCCCTCCGGCCCGTCGTTGAGGTGTATGACGGTCACCCCAGCGCCACTCCAAACCTTTATTGGGCCGCACTGGGTCTTCTCGCCCTCGTGCAGCACCGTCGCCACGGTTCTGGTCGACATGGTGCCGACCTCGTCGACTTCAGTACCTTCGGGACGGAAGTCCGTCCGGAACGCGGTGGGCGTCACGTAACGGATGAAGTTTTCGGGCGGGACCTGCTCGTTGCAGTCGTCGCATTCTATGCCCTCGTCCGGGTTGAGATGGCGGTAGGACGCCGACCCGCAGGACGGGCACTTCGCGACGTAAGCCTCCTCCGTAAACCAGTTGCCGAGCGGCGTGCCCACGTCGATCAGGTTGCCTTGCTTCTCCGGTTCCGGGAGCGTTCCCGTGAAGCCGATGACCCGATGCTTCATCTTGTCCTTGGTTAGGACGGCGCCTGGCGCGTACTCGAAGACCGCGAGTTCGACGTCACGGTCCATCGTCGACCATTCGAAGTCCCTGTCTTGCAGCGGGCCGCGCCCCGTCTCTGGCGCCAGGCCGGTGTAGAGCAGCCTCACACGTGTCGGCATGCCGTACATCGGGAGCTTCCCACGCTCGGCCAGGAACTGGGCAAGGCCCGCTCGGCCCTGCGGCCGCTGAGCGGCGAGTTCCATGATCTCGGCAACCACGGCATCCGCCTGGGCGTCGTGAAGCAGCCGTTCCCGCTGACGGTCCCCGATGATCGATGCCTCGACGAAGCGGACCATCTCCGGCCGGGTATGGTTCAAAGCGCTCCGAAGCCTCTCCGGCCAGGCGGAACCATCGGCGTAGAACTCGTCGGTTGGGACGAACTCGCCATGGACGTCGGGCGGTGTGAGCCGGTCGCCCGGATAATCCTCGCCCGCGGCCTGACAGTTCGACCTAAGGTGGGCGAACGCTGCGCGCAGCCAAACCTTGCGCAGCAGCCTCTGCGGGATCGGCAGGTGATCCACCGCAAGGAACGGCGGTGGCGGCGGATCGCCGGTGATCGCGCGCGGGTTCCGGAAGTAATACTCGTCGTGACTCCGTCCCCTGCAGAAGGTCGTGACGAACGAGAATGCCTGGCCGCGCCGGCCCGCACGGCCGACCCGCTGCTGGTAGTTGAACCTCTGCGGCGGCATGTTCGCCTGCAGGACCGTCTGCAGCGAGCCGATGTCGATTCCGACCTCCATGGTGGTCGTGACCGACAGGAGGTCGATGTTCGCGGCCAGACGCTGCAGGGGGGTCGGCGGCTTGCCTGAGGTGCCGACGAGGATGTCTTTGAAGCGGCGCAGCCGGTCGCCGAAGTCGTCCGTCTGGCCCGTGAGCTCCTCGCACTTCAGGCCGAAGCGGGCCACCTCGTCACCGCGTCCGCGGACGATGCGCTTGCCTAGGAAGTTGCTCTCCCAGAGCCTCTCCACGTTGCCGGAGTGCTCCTCCGGCAGCGCCTTCCGGCAACGGGTGCAGTACCCGACCCCGCGGTGAAGGTGGATGCGCTCGCAGGATACACAACGCCAGAATGGGTCACCCATCTTTGAGACACGGATGTACAGCTTGCCCACGTTGACCACGCAGTTGTTGTGGCCAATCGTATCCATCTTCTGAATGACTTCGTTGAAGCGGGCAGGCGCTTGATCTTGCCCGAAAACGTCCTCGGCGAACCGCTTCACCTTCTTCCTGTTCACCGTCGAGTAATCGGTCCACTGCTTGATGTTCTGTGGATTGAAATATTTGTTCTCTTGGACGCGATAGACCCCGGCGAACACACGCAGCCAAGCGTCGAGCTCGTCGGTTTCCCGGCTGGCATCGTGCCTCACAGAAGGATAGCCGAGACCTGTCTCCTCCATGGCGAAGAAGGTGTTCGAGAAGATCACGTCCTCGACGAGCTCGGACTGAGCCTCCAAGATGGCCGTGCCGACCTTTGCGCGCTCGACGGCGCTCAGGCTCGGAGCGTACCGAACCTTGCCATTGTCCAACTCGAAGGCGTCGTACCAGGGCCGGTCGCCGACGCCCTTCCGGCCGAGCTCGTCGAAGGGATGGATGCCGAGGCGCACGTACTCTGATGCCACGTACGAAATCGGGCTCTCGGAACCTCCATCGTCGTCCTTGAACTGGAGGAGCCGGTCGATCTTCACCTTGCCCGTGGAAACGTCGACTACGCTTTTATCGGCCTTAGCCCATTCGGCCATGAGACCCATGAGCTTGTTCATGCCGTCGACGCCTTGCTTCATCAGCTCGTTGGAGATTCTTAATTTCTCTGCTTCGGGGACCTGCTTCGCCTCGGCTTCTTTCATCAGTTTGATGGCCGCTGTGACGAAGATCTCGCGGCGCAGGTCCCTGAGGTGCAGCCTCTCAATTTCTAAGCTCTGGTTGGCGGCATCCTGCCTGCTGTCGGAGAAAATGATGCTCTTCGGCTGGGAGCCGATGGCATGGAGTAACTCGAACATTTCGGTGGCGACGAGCTGCGACGCCTTCGTGAATCCAGTCCGGAACGCACGGATCGGAGACTGCCTCATCGTCGAGGGCCTTGCCGCATAGTCGGTCCCGCACCGCGGGCAACAGAACGGCTGCGCGGACCTCTTCGAAGGGTCCTTCTTGGGATCGGGATGCTGGAAGTAGATGCGACCGTGCAGGATCCCTGGCCGATCATTCTCCCCCTTGGTGGATACGACCCCGGTGCGGGTGTCGAGGGTCGCGCGGTCCCAACGGTCCCAGTTGTTCTCGGCGTTGAAGGGCTCGACCTCGGACGGCCAGAAGACCGCGAACTGATCGAACGACATCCTGTCGTAGAGCTCAGGGGCGCCGCGGTCCGGAGCACTCTCTAGGTCCGCCGCCGACGGAAGCAGCTCGAACTCCTCGGCGGTGTCCGCTGGCTCGCCCCGCTGGCCGCCGAGGAACAGGTCGCCGCACGCCTCGCAATAGAGCATCTCGAAGAGGCGGGCGCCCTTCTCCGAGCCGTTCCGCGCCTTGCCGTGGGAGACGCCTCGGACGATGGTCAAGTCGGAGAACTTGACCTTCTGCCCGCCGCCGGCGGCAGGAGCGCCGAACAGGCCTTCCACGTTCCGAATGAAGGTGTGGACCCGGAACGACGGCGTGCCCTTCGGCGCCTGGGCTTTCCATAGGGCGCTGTCCGGAATGGCGCGGGCGAGGAGCAGCCCGCGCACGGCATCGGGGGCCGGGCTTCCGAACACCGCTTCGCCGATCTCGGAAGTGGGCGTGGCACGGGAGGTGCCGGCGGACACGCAGGCAGCGGCGAGGGCTGAGGCGGCTTTTCCGGCCACCTTGCCGGCAAGCGCGTCCGCATTGGATTCGTGCACGCCCAGCGCTGCCCCGACGTTACGGAGCGCGTCGATCTCCGCATCCGCCTTCGGAAAGTCGGCGATGAGTTGCCCAGTCCCGCCGGCGGCGACCAGCAAGTCCTCGAAGGGCTTCCGGGGCAGCTTGGCATCGAGCGGCGGCGGCGTTTCCGGGTCGCCGGGCACCACGCAGCCCTTCCAGAAATCCGTATCGAGCGAGCCTCCGTCCGTCTTGCTTGAGAAAGTCCCGAACGGCGCGAACAGGTCGCGCAGGTACCTCCGGCTCTGCTCCCCCCGCTCATCCTCCATCGGGAGCGACGCACTCGATGCCAGAATGCGCAGCTTGTGGCGGTGTTCCGGGCTGTCGAGGCCGAGGCGCGTCAGCAGGCTCTTGACCAGGAACGACACCTCCGTTCCGGCCGAGCCGCGGACCAGGTGGAGTTCGTCGAAGACGAGGTAGAAGTAGGCCTCCGGGTCGTTGGCGATCCATGTGCGGGTCTGGTCAAAGATCGGGTCCTCGACTTCGCGGGCAAGCATCGCGCCAAGCATCGATGCGTTGGTCACCATGATGTCGGGCGGCGCATGCTGCATGTCCCAACGTGACACCATCTCGCCGCCGTCGAGCGCCGGGAAGATGAAGGACGTCTTCTCAGGCTTCGGCTTGCCCGCCTTCCGTGCCTCCTCGGCGGCATGGCTGTCGTGGTCGATGGCGGCCCTTTGGTCCTCGTCGAACCGCTTCATCGCCTGCCGCAGCCGTCCCAGCCGCCGGCTGCGCCGCTGCTTCTCGAACTCCTCGGCATGGAGCCGCGGATGACGAAGGTGTCCGGTCACCGGCGTCTCGCCGGTGTAGTGGCCGAAGAAGATGCGGTTGCCGTCGAACCGCTCCTCCATGATCTCCCGCGCCTCGTCGGAATCCAGCGCCTTGCGAAGCCTCACCATCTGGTCCGCGACGAGTGCGTTCATCGGGTAGAGGATGAGAGCCCGGACCGCCGCCGGCCGGTTCTCGCCGGTGCGCTGACGCTTCGTGGCATCGAAGCGCCTATCCGGGCGCCACCAGTGGTTTTCGAGGTAGCCGGCGGACGGGCGCGGCCACTGGATAGCTTCGTTGGACAGGCTGGCGAGGATCGGAAGCATGAAGCTTTCCGTTTTCCCAGAGCCCGTCCCGGAGGTGACGATGCTCGGGAGGCCCGGCCGGATGCCGCGCTCTAACATCTTCACTTGGTGCGTGTAGGGCGCGTACTCGGATTTCCTCTTGACCGGGCCGGCGCTTGGCTGGCCGGAAAACAAACCGCTCAATGCAAGTTCGACGAAGGCGGTCTGTCCCTTCTCGTCGAGCGGGTCGAGGATGTCCGTGCCGATCAGGTCTTCTAGCTTCGTCTTGCTTTCACGGTAGCGCAGAACCGGCTCGACGAGAGGTTCGGTGGAAAGGACGTCGGTTTCCTCAAGCAGGCGCCGCCGCTCGTCTGCCGTATCCTTGTCCGCGATGCGGAAGGCCGTCTCGATGTACGAGACGAAGAAGTCGCGCATGCGGGTGAACCCGCCGATTGGATCAAGCATTTGAGGCCAAGCTCAAGCGGATTGGGGTTGCGGTCGACGATGGCTGTCCAGGTGGTGCCGGGCAGAGGATGCCGGCCATCCGCCCGGCGAACGTTCGTCCACGCTCCTCACCCAGAGCGGCTCTCGCTGCGGCATAGATGCGGCTGAGCCTGAGCGCCGCTGTTACGGAAGTGACCCCATGCTTGGAGAGGAGCAGGGCATCCGCCGCGTGATCTTCGGCCGGCGGCCTGAGATCAAGCTCTCGGGGTTTCGTCGTCAGGGAGGACGTCAAGCTGGGCAGAAAGGGGATGGCCTCCCGATTCAACAGCCCATCGGCGTCAATCAACGCGCGATCCTTCGGCATCGCCTTCGCTTCCTCGGACTTTCCGTCGTCCAGCGAGACGATGATCATGAGCTCGCCGGGTACCAGCCCACGACGCTTGGCTTCGGCGAGGGCTGGGAACCAGAACCGCGCCGCGGACCGGTCCGCACCGGACACATGCGCCACTAGCGGAAGTCCGGTATCCGCCACCCATGCCGCCGCCGCCCCGAATGCCGTCAGACCGGCCCCGCTTGGCCGAGACCAGAGGTCATCGAAATTGACGAGGGTCGGGTCCGCGTGGAGGCTGGCCAACCTACCGCCAGCAAGGAGCATGGCAGCCATATCGGCCACATCCGTTGCGGGCCCGGTGACGACAGGAACCTCCCTCGCGGCGGCGAGCACCGCGAACTCAATCATCACTTCGACGCCTCGATCCGAGAACACTCCGGCGTCGCGGGCCGCTTGCTCGATATCCTTGAGCTGCAAGCGGTCAACATCTTCTTGGACCTCAAACACCGGATGACCGACAGCCGACCGCGTTCGACGGATCAGACGCCGCTCCTCGATCGTGAGATCCTCCATCCGGCCGGCAAGCGCGATTTCTGCCGCGCCCAAGTCCTCGACAGCTTTTGAGAGGTCGGAGTGGCGGACTTCCAAGTCCGCGAGCTCTGCGGCGGCTGCATCGACACGGCCCTGGTATTCCGCCATTTCAGCCTGCAGGCGGGCCTTCGCCCCCTCGGCGGCCTCTTCAGCCGTTCGCAAGGCTTCGGCCTTGGCGGCCTCAACGCTCGCCTCGATCTCTGAAAGAGCCTCGTTCCGCTTGCGCGAAAGATCTGCAAGTTCGCTCGCTTCCAGTTCCGCGACAGCGGCGCGAACCTGCTCCAGCCTACTCGCGGTTTCGACGTCCCACTCCGCCTTCACCTTGGACAGAGCTTCGGCTTCCAACCTCGGGATTTCGGCGAGGGCCTTCTCGTCCGCGAGTCTCCGCAGGGCTTCCTTTGTCTCCGGCTGCGAGGCGAGCGCGATCAGGAAGCCACCCATGGCGGCCATGTCTGACTCCAGCCGTTGGGCTATGGCGCCAGACCGCACCGCCTCTTCCAACACGAGGACATCGACGCCGCCGGCGACCGACAGTTCTCCGATCTCGTCCGCACGGGCGGCTAACGCCTCCAGCGCGGCAGCGGCTTCCTGTCGTGCGCCGGTTGCCAAAGCGCCCGAAACTGCACGCAGGTAATCCGCGTCGGACAACCAGTTCAGGGAACGGCCCGCCTGACCGGAGCTCTCGATATCGTAGAGTGTTAAGGGCTCGCCATCGACATCCAAGGGCAGGACTGCGGCGGGGTCGAATGCTCGAACGGGCAGACGGGCGAGATCTTTCCCGTAGGCACGATACCTGCCGTCAGCCTGCTGGTTCATGGCGACCCGCACCACTTCGGTGGCGCTGATTTTAACGGCCCAATCCCCGGCCGAGGCACTTTCGAGCCCAATCTCCACGAGCGCGCGGCGGCGGCTCTCAGGCGTCTCGCCCTCCGGAAGGTCCAGAAACCGCGAGACCCGTCTCGCGGCCAGGGCCTTCATCTTGGTGGGTGCGCGGTGTCTGTCGTTGGTGCCCGCAGAGAAGACGAACCAGTCCCCATCCTTCATCTGGGATGCCAGGACGCCGCGAAGCTCAACCGCTCCCTCCGGCGGAAACAGCGCGCGCCCATCCGCAACCTGTTTCCAAGTGCCGTCCTCCTGCCGCTCGGCAAACGGCGTGATCGTCCCGATAGCGTTCTGGCCCCGGGTCCCCCGTCCGGCCAGAAGATCCTTGCCCTTCGGCATCAGGACTGTTCCCCCCCAAAAACCGCACGACCGGGA
The DNA here is from genome assembly GCF_040270385.1 of Methylorubrum podarium. NCBI lineage: Bacteria > Pseudomonadati > Pseudomonadota > Alphaproteobacteria > Hyphomicrobiales > Methylobacteriaceae > Methylorubrum > Methylorubrum podarium. The sequence continues at coordinate 128,188 of NZ_JBELQE010000085.1, forward strand.
TCGAATGCGGCAAGCTGACCGCCGCTCCAGGCCAAACGAATCCTACCGTTCGCATGACGCGAAGATGATACCGCGTCGGTTCCAGTCTTACGATCGGTTACCGGCAAACCCTCGATCAGGGATGGCATGATCTTGCCAAGCCATGACAGGTCGTCATCGTCGACAACATAGGTTCTAATATTATCTAATACGCCCGCGTTGGAAGCATTCTTGATCCTCAGCGTTTCCGCCAAAGCATCCGGCAGATGAGCCTCCCGGGAAAGGCCAATCATCAGACCGTCCCTCGCCGCGAACAGGTGAGCGCCTGCGAGGCCGTGCGCGAGCACGACGGCGGCTGCGCGCGAGAGGAGCCTGGTCGTCTCGCCGGTCTCGTTGTTCGACACCAAGTAGATGTCGTGATCGCGGGCCCCGGGCTGTGACCATCGGGTCAGGGAAATGCGGCCCTTTCCCTCCTGGCCGTCGGCGACGAACCGCCTGGATTGCCAGTCCCATCTCGATGCTGGCTGACGGCCGATGAGCAGCAGAGGGGTGGGTTTCACTGCAAGACGACCGCCCGGACGTGCCACGTTCGGCAAAATGGGCCATCCGAGCCTGGCGCAGACCAGGTCGGCCCCGTCAGCTGCACACCCGATCACGGCCGGTGCAAGCGGCACCCGGCTGTTGCGCCTGAAGGCCTTCACGCCCGCAAGGGCGCATGCTTCCTTGAACTCGGCGATGAGCCGGGTGCCGACCGCTCCGTCTACGACCGCTACGTCGCCTGCCATGCGGAGCGCCGGCGGGCGAAGCGTCCAAACCCTGCCCCTCCATTGCGGGCGGAGGCGCGGCTGTACGAAGGATGCGTCCGCAAGCACCCGCAGGATCGCCCAGGGATCGACTGTCGGACCCAAACCGCTTTGGATAAGCGCGGTGAGTTCCGATTCATCCCACCCGGAGCGACCGCCGGCGTATACCGCTTCCGCAAGGTCATCCAACCCGGTCAGCTCGTTTGACCAACCGGTGGAGAAACCCTTGGCCAGGACAGGCGTGCCTTCGGGACCTTCCCAATCCACGGCCATCTCGAAGTTCGCCGTCGCGCCTCTTGGCCCATCGTGGACGTAGGCGGCTGTTGCGAAGGTCAGCCGCTTACACCACGCGCGGCCTTCGGAGGGTTCGACGAACCAGGGACCGCCCACCGGTCGCGTCGAGCGAAGCTGCATGGTGCCTCCCGCGTTCACCACGGAAAGATCGCCCTCCGCCTCGCGGCCCGGCCGCACGGTGCCGGTAGCACTCCCCGATGCGATCCGTGGCAGGAAGGGCGGAAGGCCAAGCCAGCTGCCGCCGGTCCTAACCCCGTCGAAGACCGATACGGGCTCCAATCGGACGTCCTTGTCCGCCCTGACCCCAGCGAGCGATGCCAACTCGTCGGCCTTGCCCGCCGGCATTGGCTTGATCGAAAAGTACCATGCCTCGGACAGGGCGAAGAGGCCCCGGAAGTCTCGAAGCCTCTTGTGCGCGTCCGGGGCGAACGCGAGCCGCAGCGAACCAGCGGTCGCCTCAAGTCCCGGCACGGAGCGCCACTGGCCGTACCCGGACTGCTCGAAGGCCAGCATACCGTAGCGCAGGGTCGGCGCCCTAATCGGCGCCTCCTTCTCCGCGACCCTCAGAGCATCCGAGAGGGTGGTCGGAGCCGGCGTCGGGGTGGTGCCGTCGGCCCGGACCACCCTGAAGATGGGCACACCGTCCTCGTCGAAGCTGCAGATGATCTGCCCCTCTGTCGCCGCTTCAACGTCCGTCGTCGGTGCGACGCAGAAATTCGCCAACCTCCAGAACGGATGCTCGGCGATGAAGCGATCCCCGGCCAGCCGCGCCGTCGAGAATTCCTGGAAGCTTTCTCTCATTCCGTCGGACGCCCTGGGAGAGTTGGCCAGGTACGGCTGGAAGAGGTGGATGAATTCAAGCGGCCGGGAAAGAATGTTCGGGTTGGACGTCAAGAACGTCCGGATCAGCGTTGCGTCCGACTTTGCCGGAAACGCGAGCTTACGGGTGAGCCCGATGTGGATCCAGTTCGCAGGGTAGGCCGGGAACACCAGGCTTCGGTATGGAAGGCCGGCCGACCGGCGGGTTTCCAACCATTCCTGAAGGTCATGCCACTTGGTCGCGACGCCAGGCAGCGCCCGGTAGCCGACGGTGACATTGAGGAAGCGGCGCAGCTTGTCATGGAAGTCGCCCCCAAGCCTCCTGCCGTCGTCGGGGCTGCTAGCGACGAGAAGCGTCAGGCAGAGGTAGGCGAAGTACCCCGGGCTCTCGTCGGACGCAGCGCTTGCCGGAAACCAGTCATGCTCAAGAGCGTCACGGAGGTTGGCGCTGCAGACGTGACGCTTGAACGAGGCGAGTGCCTGGCCGGCTGCATCGTCGCCGTCGAAGAAGCCAGCTTCTGCCAGCGTGGCCGCGGTAACCTCGAAGCTGGTGATGGGTGATGCATCGCCGCTCTCGTCGACCATTAGAAAGTGCCGCGTGAGCGCGCGTTCCCATCCCACAAAATCTGTGGGTGGAGCGTTGCCCCCCATCTTTTTCGTTCCCGAGGTCACACGGCCAAGGTAGCACCTTTTGGTTACGCCGCCAGACCTAAGCGAGCCTGCTACGATCTTAAGTCTGCGGCAGTTTCATGCTTGGCCGTTGGCTATGATCCATGCACTCCTGGACGGCACCAGGAGATTCGGGGGCGGGGTTCAGGGGGCGATGCCTAAGGCGGTTTCACTGTTCACCGGGTGCGGAGGCAGCGATGCCGGCCTCCACGCGTGCGGCTTCGACGTCGTCATGGCGAACGACGTCATGAGCTACGCGCGCGACGTCTACCTGGCCAATCTCCCGGAGACCGACTACGTCGTGGGCGATGTGAAGGGTATCGAATCCTTCCCCAAGGCCGACCTGCTCGCCGGTTGCTATCCATGCCAAGGGTTCAGCGTCGGCGGCGTGCGCGATCCCGACCGCGGCATCAACTACCTGTACCGTGAGTTCGACCGCGCGCTGCGCCAGATCAGGCCGAAAGCCTTCATCGTCGAGAACGTTTCCGGCATGCGCCGGGCCAACAACCAGCACCTCGCCGTCAATCAACTGACCCGCTTCCGCATGGCGGGGTACAAGGTTTCCTGGGCGGTTCTCGACGCACGGGAGTACGGGGTCGCCCAGGAGCGCTCCAGGATGTTCTTCGTCGGCATCAGGTCCGACCTCGGCATCGAGTACGAGTTCCCGGCGCCCACCCATGCCCTGCCCGGCAATGCCGCATCCGGTCTTCCCGGTTGTCCGACGATCAAGGACAGGATCGGGGGCATGCCCGAGTGGCCCGAAGGCGAGTTCGACGCCCAGCCATTCCATTGGTACTACCTGTCACGCGACCGCTGGCGCGGGTGGGATCAGGTGAGCAGGACCATCGTTGCCAACAGCCGGCATACGCCGCTGCATCCGATCAGCCCGAAGCTAGAACGGCTGGGGCCCGACGAGTGGCGCTTCGTTAGCGACGCGCCTGCCCGCCGGCTGTCCTACCGCGAGGCGGCGGCCCTGCAGGGTTTCGATGCCGACATGACGTTCCCTGACACGGGCGGCACCCGGCTGCGTTACCGGGTCGTCGGCAACGCAGTGCCCCCGCCGCTCTTCCAGGCCGTGGCGTCGGCCATTCCAGACATCTGGTGAGCGCCCACAAGAGCTGGGAAGGCGTACCGGAAGCCGTACGCACCTCGATGCGGGCGAACCGGTCGAAGGATACGCGTCCGGAGATGGCCGTCCGCTCCCTCCTGTGGGGGGCCGGTTACCGATACAGGCTCCATCGTCGCGACCTGCCGGGCAAGCCGGACATCGTGTTTCCAGGACGCCGGAAGGTGATCTTCGTCCATGGCTGCTTCTGGCACCAGCACGAGGGCTGCCGACGGGCAAGCAAACCGAAGTCCCGAATGGACTACTGGCGTCCCAAGCTCGAACGGAACCGGTCCCGCGACGCTGCTGCGCGGGAGGGCCTCTCCGCGGGCGGCTGGTCTTCCCTCGTCGTATGGGAGTGCGAGATCAAGGATCTCGACGCGTTGCTTGTGAGACTGCGCTCCTTCCTCGGCGTGAATGGAACACCCGAGGATGATTGACGCAAAGCCGTCCGCGGCGGATCCTGCACGCCGCTGCCGGCTGGACTGACGTGACGAACTCATACGAGACAAGAGGTCCTGGATCGCTTCCTCAATCGGGCGAGGGTGCAGCAGGACAGCATTGGACAAGGGAAGAGGTCAAACTCGTCGTCGCCGATTACTTCGCGATGTTTGAGAGCGAGATATCCGGGCGCAACTACAACAAGACCCTTCATAGAGAGGCGCTTCAAAAGCTGCTCACTAGAAGCAATAAATCTATCGATTTCAAGCACTGCAACATCAGCGCCGTACTGTCCGAGCTCGGGCTTCCATGGATACCGGGATACCAGCCGCTGCACCATTACCAACGGCTGCTGGTCGAAGAGGTAGAGCGTTATCTTGACCGTCTCGCGGAGATTGCTGGCCAACCGCCCAGGAAGACGCGACATCAGGCTGAGCCTGCCAAGATCTTCGTGGATGCGCCTCTCAGGCGACCCGGCGAGGCTAAGGTCCTGGAGCGGCTGATCCACAAGTTCGACCCGGCAGAGCGTGACGGGCGCAACCGCGCCTTGGGTCAGGCAGGGGAAGAGTTCGTGTTGGAGGTGGAGCGGAGCCGCCTGCATGCGGTAGGACGTACCGATCTCATCAAGGACGTCACATGGATCTCCCGGGATCTAGGAGATGGAGCCGGATACGACATTCTTTCCTTCGACCCTGCGACAGGCGGCGAAAAATACATCGAGGTCAAAACAACTCGCGGCGGCATTAAGACGCCATTTTTCTTGAGCCGCAATGAGGAGGCGTTCTCACGCGAACAACCAAAAGCATTCCACATTTATCGCGTCTTTGAGTATGGCGAGAAGTCCAGGATCTTTACGCTCAGGCCTCCTCTGGAAGATGCTGTAAGCCTGACCGTATCAACTTGGTCGGCGTCGTTTCGCTAGCTTTGCCTTCCTGATGCTGAGCTCACGCGGAACCATCGGGAACAGAACCAAGCAGCCTGGCACCAAGACCGAGATGCGCGCACCGCTGCGGAATAACTTGTTAACCATAACCTTGGTCTGCTGTGCGCTCCCACGTTGGGACGTCTTGCGCCGGTCCCCGTTTACCTGCACTTAAGGACCCATGTTCGCACGCACGAAATCCGTGGCGAGCCGGACGGGAGCTCCCGTGCCGGCCTGCGCCGATTCCTCCTCCCGAGGATAGCCACGCGGCGCTCGCGCTCGTGCCCGGGAGGCCGTTTGACGGAACCCTCCCGATGATCCCTGCGAACCGAACTCTTCTGAAACGAGCTGCCATCCCGGCCAGGGCCTGCCCTGGCCGCGACCAGTCATCGGCGCGCTTGCGCCACCTCGACACCCGCTTGGGCTGACCCGCCGCCACGGACGCGGCCGGCTGCCCCTGCGCGGAGGCAGCCGAAATGATCGAGTACATGAACGGCCCCGACCGGGAACATCACCGGGATCACTCCGACCAGGCGGATAACGCCGGACCCGCAGCCCTCTCGGCGCCCCCACCCGTCACTGAGGATCCCGCCCGGCACGTCGGCGAGATCTTCCGCCGCCTTACCCTCGCCAGCGAGACCTTCCCCGGCGCCGGGTTCGCCCGCATCGTCGCGGCGGTGCTCGTCGCCCTGGGCCGGGCCGCCCTGGATGAGGCCGAGCGGCAGGCCGCCAGGCTGCGCGAGCGGACGGCTCCGGCCGCGCCGGGGATCCGGGTCTCCGCGACCGCCCGGCGGGTCGACTTCGACGGCCTGGACATCGACCGTCCCGAGTAGCCCCCATGCCAAGGAGCAACCCGATGCCGCTTCACCACCGCTCGAAACGAATGACGCACGCTGCCGACTGGCAGCCAGGCCGCCGCGTGCCCGCGGGGAGCCGACCTTTCACCCGATCCGAGAGACCCACCGGGGCCTGACCGGCGCGCATGGACGCGCGGCGGCCTCGCGATGGAGGCCGCGATGAGTTTCAAGAAGCCCCGTACCATTCTGCGCGATCATGCTCGGGTCGCAGCCCATCAAACACACGACCTCGACGTTTTTGAAGGGCTGCCCGATGCGCCCGAGGCCGACGCCGGGCGGGAGCGTTCGCTTGCCGCCGCAGCCCAGCACCTGCCCGTCACGACCATCCTCGCGACGGTAATGGCGTTTGAGGCCCTGTCCGCTAGGGACCGCCGCCGCATCGAACGCGGCCGAGGTATCGCGGTGGTCGTCGGCGTGCCAGCCGCCGACTGGCTCACGCCAGTCGAGGACGCCATGTCCCGGCTGCGGTCGTGGGGACGAATCTTCAAGCGGTCCGGCGAAAGCCGGACGAACGACAAGCCGGAGGCCGGGAACGACGTCACCGCGGAGTTGCTCGCCGACGGCAGCAGCGTCCTCGGCGTGTCGACCGCGCCGGAGCGCTACCTCCCGTCCGCCCTCATGGCGGCGGCCGACGTCCGCGTCACACTGGGGATCCCGTCGGCGAAGGCCATCCGGACCGTGATCCGGCTGGCGACCGGCCGAAGCCCCCGCTCGGTGTCAGCGGGACTCGCGGCGGGGCTGACCGCGACGGAGATCGCGGCCTGCATCCGGAAGGGGAGCGGCGCCGCGGCCTGCGTCCGCCGACTGGAGGCCGCCTCCGCCTCGAAGCGCGCCGACGCGGACCAGGGGCTCGACGACGTGCCGCTCCTGGCCGACTGCCTTGGCTACGGCGAGGCCCAGGCATGGGGCCTCAGGCTCGTCGCGGCCATCGAGGAGCATAGGCGCGGCGAACGGCCCTGGTCGTCCATCGAGAACCGCAACATCCTCCTGTCCGGCGACGCGGGCACCGGCAAGACCAGGTTTGCGAGGATCCTGGCCAAGTCCGCTGGCCTCCCCTTAATCGCGACCAGCGTCTCGTCGTGGTTCGCCTCCACGGGCGGGTACCTTCACGACATCTGCAAGGCGGTGGACGCCGCTTTCGCCCGCGCCTCCGCACAAGGCGGACCGGCGATCCTACTGCTAGATGAAATCGACTCGGTCCCGAACAGGGCAACCGTCGACAATAGGTACCGTGACTATTGGGTGCCGGTCGTCAGCCACATCCTCCTGGCGCTCGACTCGGCGGTCTCGGGAGGCAACTCGCGGCTGATCGTCATCGGGGCGACCAACTTCCCGGACCGCCTCGACGAGGCGCTGGTTCGGCCTGGAAGGCTCGACAAGGCCGTCCACATCCCGAGACCGGATATCTCGGCCATCGCCGGCATCCTCCGGCAGCATCTCCGGGAAGCGCTGCCCGCCGAGGACCTGTTGCCCCTGGCCGCTATCGGCCAGGGAGCCACCGGCGCTGAGGTCGCCGGCTGGGCCCGTGGCGCGCGCATGCTCGCCAGGGAAGCCGGACGCGAGATGGTGCTCGGCGACCTCCTCGGGCAAATCGCCCCGCCCGAGACACGCTCGCCGGCCCAGCTCCTCGCAGTGGCCAGGCACGAGGCTGCCCACGCCACCGCGACCGAGCTTCTGCAGGTCGGCACGGTGACGAACCTCTCCTTGGTTTCAAGGGGTGCTTTCGCGGGCCGCACATCGGCGCGCCTGCGTGAGACCCTGTCGATGTCGGCGGCGGAGTTGGACGCCCTCATCGTCTCGACCCTGGCGGGACGCGCCGCCGACGAGCACTGGGGCCGGGTTACATCGGGGTCGGCCGGCAGAGCTGGCTCCGATCTGGCAGTCGCCACCAGCCTAGTCGTGGGCAAGCACGGCACCTGGGGGCTCGGCGGCTCGCTGCTTTACCGCGGCGACCAAGCCGCGGCGACGAACCTGCTCAAGGATCCGGCCTTCAGAAAGACCTGCGAGGCCGACCTCGACCGTCTCTACGGGCGCGCACGGGACTTCCTCAACCGGCATGCCGGCCTTGTCGACCGCCTGGCGCACCGTCTGGTCGAGCGTCGGGTAATGGGCGGCGACGAGGTCCGCAGCCTGATCGGCGCGCAGGCGTCAGGCGCAGGCGACGAGGGTGCCGTCGTCGCGGTGGGCGGCGTCCATGCCGGCCGCGAACTCGCGGCAGCCTTCGAGGGAGGGTCGCGTCATGGATGAGCGCATCCTCGCATTGCTCGGCACCTTGGCGGAGATCGAGCGCGAGCTCGGTCCTGCTGTCTATGACGGTGCCGTAGAGCGCGCCCGGTTGGCCGTGGCCGCCGAAATCATGGTCGAGGCCGAGCGCCGGGCGCTGCGGCACCGGGACCACCACAAGACCGGCAACGTCGTCTACCTGCGGGCGGTCGATCAGAGGGACGGAGGCGGCGATGCGAATCGCTAGCCCCTCCAAGCCCTGCCGCCGCGCGATCCCCAGGCGATCCGCCCCCTGCGATCACCGGTCGCAGGGGGGCCGTTTTGGGGGCTTAAATCGGGCCTCCGGGCGGGGCTGGGGCCGCTCGCCGCATGCGGCCCGAACCTGCATCCGGACCGCCTCCCGAGACGGAGGTCGGGCGGCGCTTTCAAACCGAAACGACGGGTCTGGCGGCCGCTCGACGGAACTGCCCGGCGCGGTTCCGGAGCAAGGAATAACGCGCCAATTCTATCAGGATCAAATTCCTGATTTTTGCGGCTCGCCGCCATGTTCAAGGATTGTCGTCAGGATCGCTTGTCCGATCCTTGGTGCTTGGGGTGGGCACCGATCCGGGCTTTCAGACAGCCCGGAAGGGTCCGCCGGATCGATCCCAGACCCGGCCTTCGGCCGGTTCGGCGGCCAGGAGACCGCGTGGCTTCGCCGGGTTTTGGCGCCTCATCTGAGCCGACCGTCGCCGGCCGCGGGTCGGGGCTTTTCGACCGATTCGCGCTCTTGGCGAGGCCGACAAGCGCTTGCCTCCGCCTCGAATTCGAGTCTGGATGGGGGTGCCCGATGACCGGGCCTGGACCGAGCGACGGCCAGGCCCCGGCCACCGCGGCCCCCATCACGATGGGCGACCTCATCACGGAGACGGAGGCCTACGAGGTCTACGGCGATGTGCTTGAGGACAAGCAACTGCGGCGCGCCAGGCAGGAGCGCCGCATCGGATACCTGCGCCGCAAGCGTAGGATTATATACCGCAGAGACGAACTCGAAAGATACGTTCAGGCCATCCTTACAGAAGGGTACGTGGAACCATGTCTGACCCCCGAAAGGCCGCGTTCAACGCGGCCGAGAATGACGACGTCGCCCCCGACGCCCCCCGTGTCGGCAGGTCCACCCGCCGCTTCAGGGCGACGGACGGACGCCGTGCTTCTAAGAGCCGCCGAGAGGCTCCGCCGCCCTCCATCCGCAACGCGCTGAGAAAGCAGCGGAAGAGCCCCGCCCGGCCGCCGCACGTGGCCATCGTCCGTGCTCTCCTCGCGATGGGCGAGGCCGCCGAGAAGGACGGCGGGACCTTCGTCATCGAGGGGTACAAGCTGAAGACCCTGGGCATCTCGCCCAACTTCTACATCGCCAAGTACAACGAGGCGCTCGGCTACGACGACAAGGTCAGCCTCGGGATTGCGGACGAGCAGGAGGCGAAGACGCAACTCGCGACCCTCGTCGCCCAGGAGCTCGGCGGGGAAATCTCCGGGCCGTTCGCGGGCGAGAACGACCTGCCAGTCGAGGTCGTCGTCGAACTCTACCTGCTTAGCAATCCCAAGAGGAATAAGAGCTGGGCGAGCACCTCCGGGTCGACGCTCCGCGGTCTCGAAAGGGTGCTGCCCGGCGTGACGGTGGGCGAGTTCTCCAAGCGCAAGCAGAAGACCCTCATCAACGAACTCGCTGACGGGGTTGCCGGCAGGGCGATGATGGTCGGCTCGGTCTCCAACTGCATGATCCTGATCAAGGCGGCCATCAACTGGGCCTGCGAGGAGGACGACGACCGCAACCGGCTGCTCACCGTGCTGCGCCCGCCCGTCCTGAGCAGCAAGGGGGATGTCGCCGCCGTCCTGGGTGTCCCCGAGCCTGAGGCGCGGAACTGGCACGCTTCCCTGGAGCAGACCGCCGCCTTCCTCAGGCTCGTCCAGGATGACGAGAAGCTGCGGAGGTGGGCGCTCCTGGAACTCGCTTTCGTCTGCCGGGCGGACGCGGCGGCCGCCGCCACCTCGGCGCAGATCGACCTGCGCCAGGGCGTCTACCACCTGAACCCGGAGGGCCGGCGACAGGAGAAGCACAAGTACCGTCCGTCGCTCCCGCTGCCGCCATCCCTTCTCGCGGAAATCTCCTGCTGGGGTGAGGGCTGCTGGGTGGGCGAGGAGGTCGTCGATCTCCGTGCGCGCTTCAAGGCCGCCGGTGCCCGGCTCGGCCTGGGCATCGACTTCGTCCCGTCGAGCATGCGCGACTTCGGGGCGACGATGCTGCGCGAGGCCTATGTCCGCTACGGCTGCCCGGTGGTCCCCGAGCACCAGCACAAGATGTGGATGGGGCACCGCGAGAAGAGCATCAACCACCTCTACGGCCAGTTCTCGCCGGCCTACCTCCTGTTCGCCAGGAACGCCATCGAGTGCGTCCTGCACGACCTCGACCGGCTCAGCGGCGGGGTGCTGTTCCGCAACGCCCGCGCCGCCGGCACGCTGCCGCCCGGCCCGGTCGTGATCGACCCGGAGAAGCTCCGCGGCGTCGGCATGGACGCGCTCTCTGGCAAGTCTGGCAAGCCGGCCGCCGCCTCCGAAGGCGAGGAGGGGGACAAAATTACTGCGCGTCCCATTCCCACCAAGGGGGAGGGGGAGATGAAAGCCTGGGGCCGGGCGGTCGTCATCGGCTCCAACCGGGCAAAAACGGGCGGTGTCGGGTCCCTGCAGGGGCGGTTCTGCCAAGTTCAGGCAAGCCCGGATTGGGTGAACGAGAGGCCGGACGGCATCGCCGCCCGTCTCCTGGAACAGGGCTTCAGGATCGTCGAGTTCTGGCCCGAGGGCGATGAGAGCGGCAACCCGCAGCTGTTCGTCGTCGGCAAGTCGGCGAAGCTGCTGTCGGACGAGGACGCCCGGCGGGTCTGCAACTCCTCCTGGACCCAATGGGTCAAGGGGCGCCGGGTGTTCGAGCCCGGCGCGCAAGCGCCCATGGGCATGAAGGTCGACGACGAGGTGGCGCCTATGGTCAAGGTCACGCGCTCGCCGCCGCTCCCGCCTGGCCGCCGCAAGCCCGCGTCCAAGCGGCGCAACAAGTACGACCCCCGCTAAGCGCGCAGGGCTACCAGGAACCCAGCACGGCCTGGAAGCTGTGATGGTTAGAACCTACCGAAACTGCCCTTAACGGGTTCATCCACCGTTTGCCGGCCTACCCGCATAATTGTTACGACGTGATAGATCCCCGCCGCCCGCAGCACGTCGTTGGTCTCGTTCGAGATCAGCCCGCGCTTTCCCGTGACGAGGGCCGCCGCGACGGCCCCAGCCTGCCCGCCGATCGCCTCGGTGATGCGCCGGGTGAAGGCGTTGCGGGCCGCGTCGATCGCGGCCGCGAGGCGCAGCGACGGCGGCAGGGATTCCGCCGGGGCCCCGATCTCGACCTTGCCGACCAGCGAGCCCACCGCGCCGATCCCGCGGAAATAGGCGTCGCGGGCGAAATCGTAGCCGCCCGGACGCACCGCCTCCGGCGGCGGCAGCAGGCGGGCGGTGGCGCGGATCGTGTCGCCCGGCCGCACCGACGGCGCCGCGCGGGTCGAGACCCGCACCCGCCGCGGGCGCTGCGCCGCGTCGAGATCGCCGAAGGTCTCGACCCGTACGATCAGCCGCGCGCCGCCCTCCCGCTCGTCGAGCCCTTCGACGAGGCCGGCGAGCGGCGCGATGGTGACGCGGGTCAGCACCGGCCCCGCGACGGAGGCGACTCGCCAGATTCCGGCCGCGAAGCCGAGGAAGAGCGCGGCGAGGGCGAGGACCAGCGCGAGCGCGACCGGGCGGGCGCGCAGGACCGGCGTCACGGCGAGGCAGAGCCCCGCGGCGATCAGCGGCGCGGCGAGCGAGGGCGCCCCGTCCGTCGCCGTAAAGAAGACGAGAATGCCGGCGCCGAAGGCGACGGCGAGCCAGGGGAACAGCCGGCGCTGCTCCGCCTCGCGGGCGAGGCCGGCGCCCAACGCCGCGATCGTGCCGTGCCAGAGCTGCGAGGGGGCGGGCGCGCGACCGCCGAGGAGGGCCGGAACCGCCCCGCCGATCGCCCTGCCGCCGCCCTGCGCCATGCCCCGCCACGTCCCGAGACCTGCGATGCCCGCGCGACGGGCAAACGTGACGAATTCTTAACGCATCCGCTCGCTCGTGCTACACGCCGGCCGAGACCGGCCGCGGCCGCCCTCCTGCCATCCCCACTTTCTCAAAAGAAGCCTCCCAGCCGCCGATGTCGTCACCGGTCGTCACGCGCTTTGCGCCCTCGCCCACGGGCTTCCTGCATATCGGGGGAGCGCGCACGGCCCTGTTCAATTGGCTCTACGCCCGCCGCTTCGGCGGCCGGATGCTGCTGCGCATCGAGGACACCGACCGGGAGCGCTCGACGCAAGCCGCGATCGACGCGATCCTCGACGGGATGCGCTGGCTCGGCCTCGATTGGGACGGGGAGGTGATCTACCAGTTCGCCCGCGCCGAGCGGCACCGCGACGTCGCCGAGAGCCTGCTCGCCTCGGGCAACGCCTACCATTGCTACGCCAGCGCCGAGGAGCTGGCGCAGATGCGCGAGACCGCCCGCGCCGAGGGCCGCGCCCCGCGCTACGACGGCCGCTGGCGCGACCGCGACCCGTCCGAGGCGCCCGCGGGCGTGAAGCCGGTGATCCGCCTGCGCGCACCGACGGAGGGCGAGACCGTGGTCGAGGACGCGGTGCAGGGCCGCGTCACCTGGGCCAACCGCGACCTCGACGACCTCGTGCTGCTGCGCTCCGACGGCACCCCGACCTACATGCTCGCCGTCGTCGTGGACGACCACGACATGGGGGTCACCCAGGTGATCCGCGGCGACGACCACCTTACCAACGCCGCGCGCCAGAGCCAGATCTACCGCGCGCTGGGCTGGGAGGTGCCGGCGATGGCGCATATCCCGCTCATCCACGGGGCGGACGGGGCCAAGCTGTCCAAGCGCCACGGCGCGCTCGGCGTCGAGGAGTACCGCGACCGCGGCTACCTGCCCGCCGCCCTGCGCAACTACCTCGTGCGGCTCGGCTGGAGCCACGGCGACCAGGAAGTCTTCTCCACCGAGGAGATGATCGCCGCCTTCGACCTGAAGGCGATCGGCCGCTCGGCGGCGCGGTTCGACTTCACGAAGCTGGAGAGCCTCAACGGGCTCTACATCCGCGGCAGTGCCGATTCGGTGCTGGTCGATGCCATCGACGCGATCCTGCCGGCACGCGGTCCGGAGCGCGGTCTGCCGACCGCCCTGACGCCGGATCTGCGCGAAAAGCTCGTATCGGCGATGCCCGGCCTGAAGGAGCGCGCCAAGACCCTCGTCGAGCTCCTCGACAGCGCCTACTACCTCTACGCCCCGCGCCCCTTGGCCCTCGACGCCAAGGCGGAGGGCCTGCTCGCCGGCGAGGCGGTGGAGCGGCTGCGCGCCCTCCTGCCGGCGCTGGAGGCCCTGCCGGAATGGAATGCCGCGGCGACGGAAGGGGCCGTGCGCGGCTTCGCCGAGAGCGAGGGGGTCAAGCTCGGTCAGATCGCCCAGCCCCTGCGGGCGGCCCTCACCGGCCGCGCCACCTCGCCGCCGGTGTTCGACGTGATGGCCGTGCTCGGCCGCGACGAGGCCCTGGCCCGCCTGCGGGATCGTCTGCCGGCCTGACGGCGCCGCGCGCGGCGGATCAACGCATCCGGCATGCGGGCGCGTCGATCGGATCGGCTCGTCCGACCGCGATCTCGCCGCCGCCGTCGGCATGGCAGCGGCACGAATGACAATCCAGCGTGAATGACAGCGCTCGACTCGGACGGCGGCAGACGATGTCGCCTGACACCCGAAACTCTTGCCTCACGCGGCGTTTCGGCGTCATCATCGTCCCGGCGGAGCGCTTAGACTGTTCGACACCTGTTGCGCCGAGGGGCTCGAAGCAGGTTTCATCCCGCCCGGACGGTGACAGACACGGCCCATTTTTCGCATATGCGAAGAAGCCGTGAGCGGCCCACCGTTGCTGGGCGCCGACCGATCCGCTAACCCGGTGCTTCAGTGAGCGGGCGCAGTGCTCTGCTGCGGCGCCACAACGGAGCGGGAGGCGGGCCTCCCGCTCCGGTGCTGTTCCCGTCGCGAGAAAGGGTCCGCGATCCCATGAGCGCTTCCGCCAGCACCATCATCGTGGGCGACAACCACGTCGAACTTCCCATCAAGACCGGAACGATCGGCCCCGACGTGGTCGATATCGGCAAGCTCTACGCCCAGACCGGCAAGTTCACCTTCGATCCCGGCTTCACCTCGACCGCCTCCTGCGAGTCGAAGATCACCTATATCGACGGCGACGAGGGCGTGCTGCTCTATCGCGGCTACCCGATCGAGCAGCTTGCCGAGCAGGGCGACTTCCTCGAGACCGCCTACCTGATGCTGTTCGGCGAATTGCCGACCTCCGCCCAGAAGGCGGATTTCGATTACCGGGTCACGCGCCACACCATGGTGCACGACCAGATGAACCGCTTCTTCCAGGGCTTCCGCCGCGACGCCCACCCGATGGCGGTGATGGTGGCCTGCGTCGGCGCGCTCTCGGCCTTCTATCACGACTCGACCGACATCTCGGACGAGCAGCAGCGGATGATCGCCTCCCTTCGCATGATCGCGAAGATGCCCACGCTGGCGGCGATGGCCTACAAGTATACGATCGGCCAGCCCTTCGTGTATCCGAAGAACGACCTCGACTACACCTCGAACTTCCTGCGGATGTGCTTCGCGGTGCCGTGCGAGGAGTACGTCATCAACCCGATCTACGCCCGCGCCCTCGACAAGATCTTCATCCTGCACGCCGACCACGAGCAGAACGCCTCGACCTCCACGGTGCGGCTGGCCGGCTCCTCGGGCGCCAACCCCTTCGCCTGCATCGCCGCCGGCATCGCCTGCCTGTGGGGCCCCGCCCATGGCGGCGCCAACGAGGCGGCGCTGAAGATGCTGATGGAGATCGGCCACCCCGAGAACGTGCAGAAATACGTCGCCAAGGCGAAGGACAAGAACGATCCCTTCCGCCTGATGGGCTTCGGCCACCGGGTCTACAAGAACTACGACCCGCGCGCGCGCATCATGCAGAAGACCACCCACGAGGTGCTCAACGAACTCGGGCTCAAGGACGACCTCTTGGAGGTCGCGGTGCAGCTCGAGCAGATCGCGCTCAAGGACGAGTATTTCATCGAGAAGAAGCTCTACCCGAACATCGACTTCTACTCGGGCATCACCCTCAAGGCCCTCGGCTTCCCGACCTCGATGTTCACGGTACTGTTCGCGCTCGCCCGCACGGTCGGCTGGATCGCGCAATGGGCCGAGATGATCGAGGATCCGTCCCAGAAGATCGGCCGCCCGCGCCAGCTCTATATCGGTCCCGACCGGCGCGACTACGTGGCGATCGGCCAGCGGAGCTGAGTACAGCCAGAACATCGGGGGCGCTCAAGCGCCCCCTTTTTCCGTCGCGGGCCGTGCCGTCTATCGGTCCCAGCGGCGATACACGTTGTCGTGCGGCCCGAGATCGACCGCTGCATACACATCATCACCGTCCTTCCGTAGGATGATGCGATCCCCTCTCGTCGGATTGATGATGAAATAACCGATCCGGCCGACGAGCGGACGGAATCGGAGGCTCGGCAAGCCGGGCTCCTCGGCGAACTTCAGCAACGCCCGCCCGGCCGCCTTCCGGCGATCGGGCGGCAGGCTTCTGAGGCCGGCTTCGAAACCGGCCTCGATCGTCAGTCGGATCGTCACGCAGCGCCGAGACCGGCGAGGTAACCGGCAAGGTCATCCGTCGTCTCGAATGTTCGCCCCCCCCGGGCGGCGGGATCGATGTCGGCCCGGACAGCACGCAGAAAGAGAGCATAATCGAGGAGCGCATCGACGATCCGCTTCTCCGTTGCCACGATCCGGCCCCCGAACGCGCGGTGGGCGGCCGCGAGCGAAGGATCCGTCCGGAACGCCGTCTTCACCTCGCGGGCGATGCGCTTCTGCAATCGAGCGCCCTGCTTGGCCCGCATCTCCGCAACCGTTTCAAAATCGTCGATCGTCGCCGAGAGGAGCCGCAGATCCTCGGCGGACCGGCTCTCGATCGTCGCGCCTTCGACCGAGCGGCGCGCCCGTTCCATGGTCGCGATCCATGAATTGGCCGCTGCGTCGAAGCCATCGGCCAGCCGACGACCGATCCGTAGCGCTTGCTCGGCGGCAGCACTGCGCAGAACCTGCTCCTCCACCAGCGCGGGTCGCTCGGGAGGGAAGGGGATATGGAGCGATTCGATGATGGCGGGATCGAGCATGCCGCATCCTACAGCATCGGCTTTGCCCGAGAAGCGGCGTCGCCCATGATCGGTCGGCGAAAGGACCGGCCGCGCATCGCGCGACCTGACGTCAGATCCCAAGATCGCGCTTCAGGCGCACGACAGCCCGATCCAGCGCTCCGAGAAACGCCGAGCGGTCCTTCGGCGAGAACGGCTTCGGCCCGCCGGTGATGGCACCCGCTTCCCGCAGTTCCTGCATCAGATTGCGGGTCGCGAGCGCGAGACCGACGGACGAGTCCGTGAAGGCTTTTCCGTTCGGCGCGAGCGCGACGGCGCCGGCCTTCACGCAGCGGCTCGCGAGCAGCACGTCGGCGGTGACGACGATGGCGCCGCGCCCCGCCCGCTCGGCGATCCAGTCGTCGGCCGCGTCGAACGTGTCGCCGACGACGACGCGCTCGATCCAGGGCTCGCGCGGCAGATTGAGAAAGCTGTTCGAGACGACGTAGACGTGGAGGCCGTAGCGGGCGGCCACGCGATAAACCTCGTCCTTCACCGGGCAGGCATCGGCATCGACGTAGATCGCGATCCTCGGAACCGTGGCGTCCTCGCTCATGCCGCCCGCCGTGCCTCCAGCACGATCCGGGCGGCCGCCCGGCTCGGTTCCTCGTCGCCGGCGAGTCGCATCCGGCCGTCGATGCGGGCGAGCGCGTCGAGCTGGGTCCGCCGGGCGGGGCCGCCGGCGAGGAGCGGCGCCAGAGTCTCGGCCAGCCGCTCCGGCGTGCAATCGGCCTGCACGAATTCCGGCATGGCGTTCTCGGACAGGATCAGGTTCGGGAGCACGATCGTCGGCACCTGGATCAGGCGCCGGGCGATCACCTCCTCGACCCGCGAGACCTTGTAGGCCACCACCATCGGCACGCCGGCGAGCGCCAGTTCGAGCGTCACGGTGCCGGAGGCCGCCAGCGCCGCTCGCGCCCGGCGGAAGGTGGCGTACTTGTCCGCTTCGCCGTGCACGATCCGCGGATGCCGCTCCCAGGCGGCGGCGAGGCGCTCGATCAGGGCGCGGTGGCGGCTCACGGCGGGCAGCTCGATCTCGAACGGTCCGATCCGCCGGGCGAGGTCCGCGACGGTGCGGCCGAAGACCGGCATCAGCCGCTCGATCTCCGAGCGGCGCGAGCCCGGCAGGACCGCGAGGACCGGCGGGCGCCCCTCGCGGATGGCGGCCTCCTCGGGGGAGGGGCGCAACTCGGCCAGGCGCTCGATCAGCGGGTGGCCGACATAGGAGCAGGGCGGCCCGCCGAGGCGGCGATGCGCCTCCGGCTCGAAGGGGAGGAGGGCGAGCACATGGTCGATGAAGGGCACCATGCCCTTGGCCCGCCAGGGCCGCCACGCCCAGACGCTCGGCGAGACGTAATCGACGATCGGCAGATCCGGCAGGCGCTTGCGCACGCGGGTGGCGACGGCGTGGGTGAAGCCGGGGCTGTCGATGATGACGAGCACGTCGGGTTGCCCCGCGACGACGTCGTCCACCGTCTCGCGGATGCGCCGCAGCAGGGTGCGGGCACGGGCGAGCACCGGCAGATAGCCCATCACCGCCACGTCATCGATGGGGAAGAGCGAGCGGAAACCCTCCGCCTCCATCGCCTCGCCGCCGACGCCGCCGAGGGTCAGCGGCGCGGGCGAGAGGGCCCGCAGCGCCCGGATCAGCTTGGCGCCGAGCTGGTCGCCGGAATCCTCGCCCGCGACGAGCCAGATCCGCCGGTGCGTCACGGGGCGACCTCCACGCCGATCAGGAAGAGGCCCGCCGCATCCGCCGCGGCCACCGTCGCCTCGCCGTCGATCACCAGGGTGTGGCCGGCGCCGATGGCGATGCCGGCGCAGCCCGCCTGCGCCGCCCGGCGCACGGTGCGCGGGCCGATGGCCGGCAGGTCGATGCGCAGATCCTGGCCGAGCTTCGGCAGCTTGACGAGGACCGTCCCCTTGGCGGGCGTGCCGCGGCCGAACGGCTTGCGATTGAGCGCGCGGGCGCGGGCGAGCATGCGGTCCGTGCCCTCGGGCCCCTCGACGGCGATGATGCGCTCGGCAGCCACCACGGCCGCCTGCCCCACGTCGAACGGGCTCAGGGCGCCGAGCATGGCCCGTCCCGTGGCGATCGACAGGATGGCGTCGGCATCCGGCTCCACCTTGCCGTGACGGCCGAGCCGGCCGAGCAGGTCGGGCGCGACCTCGTGGACGCCGAGCACCCGGTGCCCGTTCTCCTCCAGCAGCGACAGCACCGCCCGCAGGAGCCGGTCGTCGCCGCCGGCGAGGCTCTTCAGGATGTCGCGGTTGCGCACGGCGTGCGCCGCGTTGAGGAGGGCGGCCGGGCTTGGGCGGGTGACGCCGCCGGCCGGCACCACGGCGGCGGGAGCCCATTCCTTCAGGATGCGCAGGGTGCCGGGGATGTCGAGGAGATCGACCACTGCGTCGGCCCGCCGTCGCATCGCCCGCTCGGTGAAGCCGCGCACGGCGAGGATCCGGAACGGCCGGCGCGCCCGATCGAGGGAGGCCGCGACCAGTTCCGGCAGGTGGCCCGCACCGGCCACCAGGGCGAGGGGCCGGGCGGGATCGGTCACGGCGGGTCGCCTCAGGCCGCCGCGGCGACGGCGCGGGGCGTGCAGATCGAGCGCTTGCCGCCCTCGCGGATGAAGGCAAGGATCTCGTGGATCGCCGGATGGGTGTCGAACTCGGCCGCCACGTCCTCGACGCGCTCCATCAGCGTGCCTTCCTGGGCGAAGAGCAGCCGGTAGGCCCGGCGCAGGGCGTGGATGTCCTCGCGCGAGAAGCCGCGGCGCTGGAGGCCGATGATGTTGAGACCGGAGAGGTAGGCCCGGTTGCCGAGCACCATGCCGTAGGGGATGCAGTCGTTCTCCAGCCCCGAGAGGCCGCCGACGAAGGCGTGGTTGCCGACGCGGGCGAACTGGATCACCGCCGCGCCGCCGCCGAGGATGGCGTAGTTGCCGACGTGGCAATGGCCGGCGAGCATCACGTTGTTGGAGAAGACGACGTGGTCGCCGACCCGGCAATCGTGGCCGACATGGCTGTTGGCTAGGAAGGCGCAGCCGTTGCCGACCACCGTCTCGAGGCCGCCGCCGGCGGTGCCGGGATTCATCGTCACGCCTTCGCGGATCAGGCAATCGGAGCCGACGGCGAGCGTCGAGGGCTCGCCGCGGAATTTGAGATCCTGCGGCGGGTGGCCGATCGAGGCGAAGGGATAGATCTTGGTCCGCGCGCCGACCGTGGTCCGGCCGGCGACCACGACGTGGCTGATCAGCTCGCAGCCGTCGCCGAGCACGACCTCGGGTCCGATATGGCAGAACGGACCGATCCGCACGCCGTCCCCGAGCCGGGCGCCGTCCTCGACGACGCTGCTCGGGTGAATGCCTTCCCGCACCGCGCTCACTCCGTCACCAGCATGGCGCCGATCTCGGCCTGCGCCACGAGCGTGCCCTCGACACGGGCCTCGCCGCGGAACCACCACATGGTCTTGCGCTGGTTCAGCTTCGTCATGTGGAAGCGGACCTGATCGCCGGGCACCACGGGCTTGCGGAACTTGCACTTGTCGATCGTCATGAAGAAGACCTGCTTGGTCTTCAGCTCGTCGCTCATGATGTGGCGGCAGCAGATCGCGCCCGCCGTCTGGGCCATGCCCTCGATCAGCAGCACGCCGGGGAAGACCGGAAGGCCGGGGAAGTGCCCGGTGAATTGCGGCTCGTTCGCCGTGACGTTCTTGATGCCGATGCAGCTCTCGTCCCGGTCGATCTCTATGATGCGGTCGATCATCAGGAAGGGATAGCGGTGGGGCAGCAGTTCCAGCACCTTCTGGATGTCGGCCGAACCCAACTCCCGCGTCTCGCTCATCGGTCCCAACGCTCCCCGCCCATGCCTGTCCGGCGGCATCCGCCGCGGGATCCGGTGCCTTTATCCGGTGAAGGCCGCCCTCTTCGGCAGAAAATCGGGCAGATGCAAGACTTTTGCGCTGGCGGACGCCCCGGCCGAGTGCGAACGGCACGGTTGCCGGCCCCGCTACGGGCTCAACCGCCGAGCGTTTCCTCGACAAGGCGCGGGTTCTTCTCCAGGAGCGCGAGGAGCACGCGGGCAGGTCCCTCCGGCCGCCGCCGACGCTGCTCCCAGTTCCGCAGAGTGCCGACGGCCACGCCAATGCGGCGGGCAAAGGCGTCCTGCGAGAGGGCGGACGCCTTCCGCACCGCCGCCACGTCGATCTCGTGGGGAACATGGACCCGCAAGCCGGGGACGGCCTCGCCGCGGGCATGGGCGGCGGCCTGCTCGATGCTGCGCGTCAGTTCCTGGAACGTCGCCTCATCCATGGATTCATCCTCGGACGAGCCATCGCACGGGGCCGGCATTCCATCAATTCCCCTCATCCTGAGGTGCCCGCGCCAGTGGGCCTCGAAGGATCGTCCAGACATCGCGCGGGATCTGGAGGATCCTTCGAGGCCGCTTGCGCGGCACCTCAGGATGAGGGTGCAGGTTGGATGATACGGTTTCCGTTTGATCGCTTTGGTACTGCTTCCCGTCGTCCCGGGGCCGCGCAGCGGAACCCGGGATCCATCCGAGATGCGTGGCTCAAAGCGGCATCCTCAAAGTGGCATCACGGGTAGATTGCACGCCTCCGGCGCGCCCCTTCGGGTCCGGGTTCGCCTTCGGCGCCCCGGAATGACGGCGGTGGGGGTCTGGACCGAACCAATCAGCCGGAAACCGTATGACGCGTTGCGATTGCCGTCGAGATCGCAGGCTGACGTCAGATCGATCGGGAGATGCAATCCTCAAACGACTTCCGATTGGTCAGCTCGGGCTTTGCTCCTCTCCGTCATCGCGAGGCGGAGCCGAAGCGATGACGGCGAAGGACCGAAGCGATCGACCGGATGCCGTATCAAACAATCCGCCGATCCAGCCGGATGATCCGGCACGGGTCGCCCGCCTTGGCCGGGCCCGCATGGGCTGAGCGGATCAGGAGGGCCTCGCTGCTGCCGAGCACCGAGAGCATCGAGGAATCCTGGCGCGTCTCGGGGTGGACGACCGGCAGGCGGTCCGGCGCCGTGTCGAGGCGGGCGCGCAGGTAGTCCTGGCGAGCATCGTTCTCCGGCATGTCGCGGCCGAGGATCGCCGGCTCGCTGCGGTCCTCGCCCGCGCGCGGGTCGCCGAGGAGCGCCCGGATCGCCGGCACCACGAAGAGCAGGCCGCAGACGATCGAGGAAACCGGATTGCCCGGCAGGCCGATCACCGACATCGGGCCGAGTCGCCCGTGCATCAGCGGCTTGCCGGGGCGCAGGGCCACCCGCCAGAAGCCGAGTTCGAGCCCCTCGGCGCCGAGGGCCGCCTGGACGAGGTCGTGGTCGCCGACCGAGGCGCCGCCCAGCGTCACCAGAAGATCGGCCTCCGCCGCGCGCGCCCGGCCGACCGCCTCGCGCAAAGAGCCGAGATCGTCGCGAACGATGCCGAGATCGACGACCTCCGCGCCGGCCTCCAGGCTGAGGGCGCCCAGCGCGAGACCGTTCGAGGCGGTGATCTGGTCCCAGGCCGCCGGCTCGCCCGGCCGCACCAGCTCGTCGCCGGTCGCGAGCACGGCGACCCGCGGCCTGCGCCGCACCGGCAGCACGGCGTAGCCGGCGCTGGCGGCGAGCGCGAGGCGGCGCGCGTCGAGGGTGTCGCCCGCCCGCACCAGCGTCTCGCCCTCGCGGAAATCGAGGCCGGCCCGGCGCAGGAAGCGTCCCACCGCCGCCGGCTCGCGGGCGATCACGGTCTCGCCCTCGGCCGCGACATTCTCCTGGATCAGGATCGCGTCGGCCCCCTCGGGCACCGGCGCGCCGGTGAAGATCCGCACCGCCTCGCCCGGCCCCAACGTTCCGGAAAATCCGTGGCCGGCGGCGCTGGTGCCGATCAGGCGCAGGCGCGCCAGGGCGTTCGTCACGTCGGCGGCGCGCACGGCGTAGCCGTCCATGGCGGAGGCCGGGAAGGGCGGCTGGGTCCGCTGGGCAGTGAGATCGGCGGCCAGGGTGCGGCCGGCGCCCTGGGCGATGGGGATCTCTTCGACCGCCACCGGTGCGGGGATGGCGGCGAGGATCTTTGCAAGCGCCTCGGCGACCGGGAGCAGGCTCATGGCTCGGCGTTCCACGCGCCGGACTTGCCGCCCTCCTTCGACAGGAGGCGGATGCCCTCGATGCGCATGCCGCGGTCGGCGGCCTTCACCATGTCGTAGACCGTCAGGCAGGCGATCGAGACGGCGGTGAGCGCCTCCATCTCGACGCCGGTCTGGCCCTGCACCTTCACCTCCGCGGTCAGCCGCAGGCCGGGCAGGGCGCCGTCCGGCTCGCAGGTCAGCCGCACCTTGGTGATCAGGAGCGGGTGGCAGAGCGGGATCAGCTCGTGGGTGCGCTTGGCGGCCATGATGCCGGCGAGCCGCGCGGTGCCGATGACGTCGCCCTTCTTGGCATCGCCCTCGCGGATCAGCGCCAGGGTCTCGGGGCGCATCACCACCACGCCCTCGGCCACGGCCGTGCGCGAGGTCGCGGCCTTGTCGGAGACATCGACCATGTTGGCCGCGCCGGTCCGGTCGATATGGGTCAGGGCGACGCCGCTCACCGGCCGGCCTCCCCGAACAGCAGGGCCCTGGTCGCCGCGGTCACGTCGGCCTGCCGCATCAGGCTCTCGCCGACGAGGACGGTGTCGAGCCCGTGCTGCCTCAGCCGCAGCACGTCGGCGTGGGTGCCGATGCCGCTCTCGGCCACCGCGATCCGGTCGGCGGGGATGCCCGGCTTCAGGTCGATCGCCGTCTCGAACGAGACCTCGAAGGTCTTGAGGTTGCGGTTGTTGACGCCGACGAGCCGGGTGCCGAGCGGCAGCGCCCGCTCCAGTTCCGCGGCGTCGTGGACCTCGACCAGCACGTCCATGCCGAGGTCGTGCGCGGTCTCTGCGATGGCGGCGGCCTCCGCGTCGTCGAGGCAGGCCATGATGACGAGGACGCAATCGGCGCCCCAGGCGCGTGCCTCGTAGACCTGATAGGGCTCGAACAGGAAGTCCTTGCGCAGAACCGGCAGGTCGCAGGCCGCGCGGGCCTCGGTCAGGAACTCGGGCGCGCCCTGAAAGGAGGGCGTGTCGGTGAGTACCGACAGGCAGGTGGCGCCGCCCGCTTCATACGCCTTCGCCAGCGTCGTCGGATCGAAATCGGCGCGGATCAGGCCCTTGGAGGGCGAGGCCTTCTTGATCTCGGCGATCAGCGCGGGGCGGTTTTCGGCGATGTGCCGGGCGATGGCATCGGCAAAGCCGCGGGGCGGCTCGGCCTTGGCCATCTGCTTCTCGAGCTTGGCCAGCGGCACGCGCAGTTTCGCCTCGGCGATCTCGCGGCGCTTGTAGGCCTCGATCCGCGCCAGCACGCTCGCCCGCTCGGGAGCGGTCGCGGCAGGCCCGATGGTCACGTCGGCCACGATGTCGTCCATCGGTCTGTCCTTGGAGGCGTTCCAGGCCGTCTATCACGCATTGGAGACGGCGACGAGGCGCGCGAGGGTCGCCCGCGCGGCGCCGGAATCGATCGCCGCTTGCGCCCGCGCGACGCCCTCGGCGAGCGAGCCGGCGGCCCCCGCCACGACGAGGCCGGCGCCCGCGTTCAGCACGGCGATATCGCGGTAGGCGTTGCGGGCGCCCTCCAGCACGGCGCCGAGCGCGGCCGCGTTGTGCTCGGGGTCCCCTCCGCGCAGGTCGTCGAGGGTCGCGAGCGGCAGCCCGACCTCCCGCGGATCGATGGTGAAGCGCGAGAGCGCGCCGTCCTCCAGCGCGACCACCGCGGTCGGGCCGGTGGTGGTGATCTCGTCGAGCCCGTCCGAGCCGTGCACGGTCCAGACCCGGCGGCTGCCCAGCGTCGCCAGCACCCGCGTCAGCGGCTCGGCCCAGGCGGGCCGCGAGACGCCGAACACCTGCGCGGTGACGCCCGCCGGGTTCGAGAGCGGCCCGAGCATGTTGAAGATGGTGCGGAACGGCAGTTCGGTCCGCACCGGCGCGACGTGGCGCATGGCGCCGTGATGCGTCTGCGCGAACATGAAGCAGAGGCCGGCCTCCGACAGGCAGCGCGCCAGGGCCTCGGGCGGCAGGCCGATCTTCACGCCGAGCGCGGCGAGCACGTCGGCGGCGCCGGAGCGGGAGGTGGCGGCGCGGTTGCCGTGCTTGGCCACCGGCACGCCGCAGGCGGCGGTGAGGAGCGCCGCCAGCGTCGAGACGTTGTAGCTGCCCGAATGGTCGCCCCCGGTGCCGACGATGTCGATGGCCCCCTCGGGCGCCGCCACGGGCAGCATCCGCGCCCGCATCGCCGAGACCGCGCCGACGATCTCGTCCTCGCTCTCGCCCCGCACCGACAGGGCGGTGAGGAAGGCGCCGGCCTGGATCGGCGTGACCTCGCCGGAGAGCAGGTCGTCGAAGGCGGCGCGGGCCTGGTCGCGGCTCAGCGGGGCACCGGACGCGACGGCTGCGAGGTGGGTCTTGAAGGCGTCCATCAGGATCGTGGCTCTGTTCGAGCCCTCTCCCCTCCGCGGGAGAGGGTGGCCCCCGAAAGGGGTCGGGTGAGGGGAGCGCCGCTTCCGGAAAGACCTGAGCCGGCCCCTCTCCCGCCTCGCATCCGCGAGGCACCCGCCCCCGCGGAGGGGGGAGGGGGAGGTCGCCCGTCAATGCACGGCGCGGCCGCCCTTGTCACGCTCGGGGCGCGGACTCCTTCCGCCACGCGGCGGCGATGTCGAGGAAGTTGCGCAGGATCTGCGTGCCGTGGTTCGAGAGGATGCTCTCGGGGTGGAACTGCACGCCGTGGACCGGCAGTTCGCGGTGCTGCAATCCCATGATCAGCCCGTCGGCCTCGGCGGTGACCGCGAGATCGTCCGGGCAGCTCGCGCGATCCACCACCAGGGAGTGGTAGCGGGTGGCCGAGAACCCCTCGTTGATGCCGCGAAACACGCCCTTCGCCTCGTGGCGGATGGTCGAGACCTTGCCGTGCATGGGGGAGGGCGCGCGCACCACGTCGCCGCCATAGGCCTGCCCGATGGTCTGGAGGCCGAGGCAGACGCCGAAGATCGGGATCTCGGAGCCCAATTCCCGCACCGCGTCGAGGCAGATGCCGGCCTCGTTCGGGGTGCAGGGCCCCGGCGAGAGCACGAGCGCGTCCGGCGCCCGCGCGCGGATGCCGGCGACGTCGATCTGATCGTTGCGCACCACGTCGATCCGCCCGCAGAGCGGGCCGATCAGGTGGACGAGATTCCAGGTGAAGGAATCGTAGTTGTCGATGACGAGGACGTTTGACATCGAACTCAGCCGTGACGCGAGAATCCCATCCACTCCCTCATCCTGAGGTGCCGCGGAGCGGCCTCGAAGGATCTTCCAGCGATCGCGCGGAATCTGGAGGATCCTTCGAGGCCGACGCTCCGCGCCGGCACCTCAGGATGGGGACGTGACTTGGATGGACCTTTCCGAAGGGGTGGCGAGCAGCGGCCGGCAAGTCAAGGCGGCGTGAGCGCGCCGCCTACTGCCCCCGCTTCGCCCGGCTCGCGAACTGCACCGCATCCTCCGCCGCGCGGAACAGGGCCTTGGCCTTGTTCACGCATTCCTGCTGCTCGGAAGCGGGATCGGAATCGTAGACGATGCCGGCGCCCGCCTGCACGTGCATGCGGCCATCCTTCACGATGGCCGTGCGCAGGACGATGCAGGTGTCCATCTCGCCGCGCGCGCCGAAATAGCCGATGCAGCCGCCGTAGGGCCCGCGCTTCTCGCGCTCCAGTTCGTCGATGATCTCCATCGCCCGCACCTTCGGCGCGCCGGAGACCGTGCCGGCGGGAAAGCCCGCCGAGAGCGCCGAGAGCGGGTCGTGGCTCGGGTCGAGGTCGCCCTCGACGTTCGAGACGATGTGCATGACCTGGGAATAGTACTCGAGGAAGAACGAGTCGGTGACGGTGACGCTGCCGATCTTCGAGACGCGGCCGACATCGTTGCGGCCGAGGTCCAGGAGCATCAGGTGCTCCGAGCGCTCCTTCGGGTCGGCCAGGAGCTCGTCGGCGAGCGCCCGGTCCTCGGCGGGGGTGGCGCCGCGCCGCCGCGTGCCGGCGATCGGGCGGATCGTTACCTTGCCCTCGCGCACCCGCACGAGGATCTCAGGCGACGAGCAGACCACCTGGAACGCCTCGAAATCGAGGTAGCACAGGAACGGCGCCGGGTTGGTGCGGCGAAGGCTGCGGTAGAGCGCGAAGGCCGGCAGGGTGAAGGGCGCCTCGAAGCGCTGCGACAGCACCACCTGGAAGATGTCGCCGGCGACGATGTACTCCTTGGCCTTGGCTACCATACCCAGAAATTCATCCGGCTCGGTGTTCGAGACCGGAGAGGGCAGGGGAAGGCTCGACGCGTCCAGGCGCGCCTCGACCGGCAGCGGGCCTTCCAGCGCCTCCGCCACCCGGTCGAGCCGGGCCTGCGCCGCTTCGAGGGCGGCGCGGGCGCTCACGCCCGCGGCCGGGCGCACGGGGGTGACGACGGTGAGCGCGTCGGCCACCGCGTCGAACACCACCATCACCCGCGGGCGGATCAGGATCGCGTCCGGCACGCCGAGCGGATCGGGATTGGGCTCCGGCAGCCGCTCCATGGCGCGGACCATGTCGTAGCCGAGATAGCCGAACAGACCCGCCGCCATCGGCGGCAGCGCGGCG
The DNA here is from genome assembly GCF_040270385.1 of Methylorubrum podarium. Classification (NCBI taxonomy): domain Bacteria; kingdom Pseudomonadati; phylum Pseudomonadota; class Alphaproteobacteria; order Hyphomicrobiales; family Methylobacteriaceae; genus Methylorubrum; species Methylorubrum podarium. The sequence goes on from NZ_JBELQE010000085.1 coordinate 155,307, forward strand.
CTCTCGGCGTCGTCGCCGACGGCGCTCTCGGCGATCAGCGCCCGCAGCGAGGCGAGCGGCGCCCGCTCGTCCGGCACGAAGTCGGAGAGGCCCGCGTCGCGGGCGATCGCCGGGCGGCCGTCGCGGCAGCGCCAGATCAGGTCGGGGTCGAGCCCGATCATCGAGTAGCGCCCGCGCACCGCGCCGCCCTCGACCGATTCGAGCAGGAAGCCGGGGCCGGCATGCGTCGCCTTCAGCTTGAGGAAGGCGGCAACCGGCGTCTCCAGATCGGCCACCAGGGTCAGGCCGAGCAGGCTCGCCCGTCCGGCCTCGTAGGCGCGCGTCGCCGCCTCGTGCGCAGGCTCGCTCATGAGGGGCCTCAGTACTCGCCGCCCAGCGCCCGCCGCAGGGCGGTCTGATTGACGCTGACGCCCGCGCTCTTCTGCACCTCGGCGATGAACTCGCCGAGCAGGTCGTCGGCGAGCGCGGTGCGCAGCGAGGTCACGAGTTGCGTATCGCTCGGCGTACCGGCGACGAAGGCCGGCACCGTCGCGGCGGTGACCTTGAACACCGCGCGGCCCTCGCCGGAGGGCGCGGAGGCGGCCTTGCCGACCGGCGTCGTGAAGATGCGCTCGACGATCTCCGCCGAGAGGTCGTCCTTGGTCTGGTTGCGGGCGATGTCGGCGACGGCCTTCAGCGGCACGCCCGCCTCCTGCGCCACGGTCTCGATCGCCTCGCCCTTGTCCAGGCGCTCGGCCAGCTCCTTGGACTTCGCCACGAGGCGCTTCTCGACTTCGGCCCTGGTCCAGCCCTTCACCGCCTCGTCGCGCACCTCCTCGAGCGGCTTCTCGTGCGACGGGTCGATCTTGACGACGTCGTACCAGATCGCGCCGCCGTTCTTGGTGCGCAAAGCCTCGGTGTCGTTGCTGACATCGGCCCGGAAGGCGGCCGGCAGCGTGGTCTCCTTGTCCGGAATGCCCTCGACCGGCTTGCCGGAGGGATCGTTGCCCTGGGCATCGACCGCCGGGATGGTGAGCAGCGTCAGGCCCTGGTCCTTGGCGATCTCGGCCAGCGGCTTGGCGGACGAGCGGGCGTCCTCGATCGCGTCCTGCACCTTGTCGAAGCCGCCGTCGCGCACCCGGCGCAGCGCGATCTCCCTGCGGATCTCGTCCTTCACCTCGTCGAACGGCTTGACCGTGCCGGGCTCGACCGCCGTGACGCGCAGGAGCACGGTGCCGAAGCGGCCCTTCACCGGCTCGCTCACCTGGCCCTGCTCCAGGGCGAAGGCGGCGTTGCCCACCGCCGGGTCGAACAGCTCCGCCCTGGTCAGGGTGCCGAGATCGAGCTGCTTCGGGTCAAGCCCGCGCTCCGCGGCGACCGCCTCGAACGGCGTCTGCCCGCTCTCGATCTTGGCGCGCGCCTCTCGTGCCGCGGCCTCGTCGGGGAAGCTGATCTGCTGGATGGTGCGCCGCTCCGCCTTGCCGAACCGGCTGTGGTTGGCGTCGTAGACCTTGCGCGCCTCCTCGTCGGACACCGCGTCGGGCTTGGCGAGGGCGGCAGGGTCGAGCACCAGCAGGTTGAGGCTGCGATATTCCGGGGCGCGGAAGGAGGCCTTGTTGTTGTCGTAGTAGGCCTTGAGCTCCTCGTCGGTCGGGGCCGGGATCTCGCCCGCGACGGAGGGGGCCAGCGTCAGCACGGCGGCCTCGCGGCGCTCGGTGGCGTAGCGGTGCACCGCCTCGCGCATGGCCTGCGGCACCGGCGGTTCGGCGACGATGGCGTCGGCGAGCTGCAGGCGGGCGATGACGGAGCGCTGCTCGCGCACGAACATCGCCTCGTTCAGGCCCGCCCGCTGGAGCGTCTGGAAGAACAGGGTCCGGTCGAAGCTGCCGTTGGCGTTCTTGAAGCTCGGCTCCTCCTGGATCGCCCGCAGCACCGCCGCGTCGGAGACGGCGAGTCCGAGATCCCGGGTCTTCTGATCGAGCGCCGCCTCGGTGATGAGCTGGGCCAGCACCTGCCGCTCCAGGCCCATCGCCCGCGCCTGGTCCGGCGTCAGCGTCCGCTTGAGCTGGGCCTGATAGCGTTGGAGCTGGTTCTGGTAGGCGGTGCGCACCTCCTCGGCCGAGATCGCCGTGTTGCCCACCGTGGCGACGGACGTGTTCGATCCGCCGCGGAAGAACTCCTCCACGCCGAAGATCGCCACGCCCGCGATCAGGAAGGTGAAGATCACCGTCAGCACGACCTTGCCGAGCCAATGCTGGCTGGCACTGCGAATGGACTGGAGCATCGGACGCCCGGGCCTAGATCTCTCGAAACGCCCCGCCCGCGCGGGCGGGGACCACATGTGAGCCCCGCGATAGACGATCGGGGCGGCGGCGCAAAGGGCATGTCTGTTGCCTGCCCGAACGGGAGCGGGATGGCCGCAAAGGTTGTTTGCGCGCCTAAGCTTGCTCTGCTAGGTCCGCCCACACGCCGAAGACCTTGGATCGAGAGACGGAGAACCGGGACGCCATGGCAAGCGAGGGACGCCGTCCGCTGGTTGCCGGCAACTGGAAGATGAACGGCCTGCGCTCCTCGGTCCCCACCGTCGAGGCGATCCGCGACGGGCTCTCGCCCGCGCTCTCCGAGAAGATCGACGTGCTGATCTGCCCGCCCGCGACGCTGATCTCCTCCTGCGTGGCGGCGGCCTACGGCTCGCCCATCGCCATCGGCGGCCAGAACCTCCATGCCCGCCCGAGCGGCGCCTTCACCGGCTCGATCTCGGCGGAGATGTTCGCCGACCTCGGCGCAACCTACGTGATCGTCGGCCATTCCGAGCGGCGCGCCTACCATTACGAGACCGATGACGGCGTCCACGCCAAGGCGCTCGGCGCCCGCCGCGCCGGCCTGCGCGGCATCATCTGCGTCGGCGAGACCATGGAGGAGCGCCAGCAGGGCCGGGCGCTCGACATCGTGCGCGCGCAGCTCGCCATCGGCCTGCCGAAGGGCGCGACCGGTGACGACACGGTGATCGCCTACGAGCCGGTCTGGGCGATCGGCTCGGGCCGCACGCCGACGGCGAAGGAGATCGCCGAGGTCCACGCGTCCCTGCGCGAGATGCTCGACAAGCTCGCCGGCGAGGAGGCGCACAAGATCCGCATCCTCTACGGCGGCTCGGTGAAGCCCTCGAACGCCCGCGAGCTGATGGCGGTGGAGAACGTCGACGGCGCCCTCGTCGGCGGCGCCAGCCTCGTGGCGGAGGACTTTCTGGGGATCTGCCGCGCCTACGAGGCGTAGGGCGGCTCCGGAGCGCGGAAGCTCGCCTGCATTCACGACGAGGAGAGCTTGCCGGTCCGGCGCCACGGCCGCGAGGATCGATCCGCCCTCAGTCCCGGCGGGCCGGCGCCTTCGACACGGCTTCCTTGGTCCGCTCGATCATCGAGAGCACCGCGACGTAGAACGCCTGCTGCAGCGGACTCATGCCGTCTGGGCGGATCCGGTCGGAGAGGGCGGCCTGCACGTCGTCCATCGCCTTGGCCCGTCCGGCCGGATCGGGCCGCTCCAGGGCGATCCGCAGGAGATCGCTCTGGACCGCGGCCATCTCCTCGCGGTCGGCCCGGTCGATGAAGGCGGCGAGCCGCCCGGCTTCGTGCTGAAAATCGCTCATCCCCGACTCCTCGCACGGGCCGTGCCCTCATGACCATGCTCGCCCGGCGTTTTTCGGGGCGCCCGGTCTCGGCGTTCTGCTGGCGGCCCTGCTCGACACCCCGGCGCGACCGATGCCGCGCCGGGCGTTTGTCCCGCCCCGACGCGCGAAGCCCGGTTGGCTCGGGTGGGCAAACGGTGTAGGAGCCCCCACTTCGTGCAGCGGATACGCGGGCGCGCCGCTTTGGCGCGCGCTCCTGTTCGGCACACCGACAGCGTCCGCGCGAGCGGGCACCGGAATCGCTATGCAGACCGTCCTCATCGTCGTCCACCTCATCATCGTGCTGGCGCTCATCGCCGTGGTGCTGCTGCAGCGCTCGGAGGGCGGGCTCGGGCTCGGCGGCGGCGGAAGCGGCGGCGTCTCCGGCTTCATGACCGGACGCGGCCAGGCCAACGCGCTCACCCGCGCCACCGCGATCCTCGCGGCCCTGTTCTTCACCACCAGCATCGCGCTCGCGATCATGGCGCACCGCAGCGCCGCGCCCCGCTCGATCCTCGACGAGGCCGGGACGCCGCCCGGCCAGACGCGGCAGACCGACAAGCCGGTGAACGCCGACAACCTCCTCGACACGCTGCGCGGCGGCGGCGCAGGTCAGGCCGGGCAGCCCGCCTCGGTGCCGACCGACGCCCCGGCCAAGCCGGCGACGCCCGCCCCCGCACCCGCCCAGAGTGCGCCGGCCGCCCCGGCAACTCCCGAGGCGCCGCAGTCGCGCTGACGCCACGGCGCGGCTATACCGCACCGTCCGCGGATAAGACCCTTGCGGCCGGCGCATCGGCCGCGGGGATGGAAAAGACGAATTCCTCAACGGCATGAGGGGCGTGGCCCCGTGCCGCCTCCCGCGTGGCCGGCGGGGTGCGGCAACCGTTGCGGTTTGGCGAATCGCTTGAGCCCCTTTATGGACCAAAGCCCATGACGCGGTACGTTTTCATCACCGGCGGCGTGGTTTCCTCCCTCGGCAAGGGTCTCGCCTCGGCGGCGCTCGCCGCCCTGCTCCAGGCCCGCGGCTACCGCGTCCGCCTGCGCAAGCTCGACCCCTATCTCAACGTCGATCCGGGCACGATGAGCCCGACGCAGCACGGCGAGGTCTTCGTCACCGACGACGGCGCCGAGACCGATCTGGATCTGGGCCATTACGAGCGCTTCACCGGCCTGCCGGCGTCCCGCGCCGACAACGTGACCACGGGGCGGATCTACCTCGACATCATCACCAAGGAGCGGCGCGGCGACTATCTCGGCGCCACGATCCAGGTGATCCCGCACGTCACCAACGCCATCAAGGCGTTCGTCCTCGACGGCAACGACGATTACGACTTCGTGCTCGTCGAGATCGGCGGCACCGTCGGCGACATCGAGGGCCTGCCCTTCTTCGAGGCGATCCGCCAGATCGGCCAGGAGCGCCCCCGCGGCAGCGTCTGCTACCTGCACCTGACGCTGCTGCCCTACATCCCCTCCGCCGGCGAACTGAAGACCAAGCCGACGCAGCACTCCGTCAAGGAGCTGCGCTCCATCGGCATCCAGCCCGACATCCTGCTCTGCCGCTGCGACCGGCCGATCCCGATCGAGGAGCGGCGCAAGCTCGGCCTGTTCTGCAACGTGCGGGAGAGCGCGGTCATCGAGGCGCTCGACGTCGACACGATCTACGCCGTGCCGCTCTCCTACCGCGAGGCCGGCCTCGACCGCGAGATCCTAGCGCATTTCGGGATGGAGCCGCCCGAGGAGCCGCGGCTGGAGCAGTGGCAGAAGATCCTCGAGCGGGTGCGCAACCCCGAGGGCGAGGTCACCATCGCCATCGTCGGCAAGTACACGGGCCTGAAGGACGCCTACAAGTCGCTCACCGAGGCGCTGACCCACGGCGGCATCGCCAACAACGTCCGCGTCAACCTCGAATGGATCGAGGCGGAGGTGTTCGAGCGCGAGGACCCGGCGCCGTTCCTGGAGGGCCTGCACGGCATCCTCGTGCCCGGCGGCTTCGGCCAGCGCGGCGCGGAGGGCAAGATCCGCGCGGCCCGCTACGCCCGCGAGCGCAACATCCCTTATTTCGGCATCTGCTTCGGCATGCAGATGGCGGTGATCGAGGCGGCGCGCTCGCTCGCCGGCATCGCGGACGCCAACTCCACCGAGTTCGGCGAGACCAAGGAGCCCGTGGTCGGCCTCCTCACCGAGTGGATGCGCGGCAACGAGCTGGAGCGGCGCGCGGCCGAGAGCGATCTGGGCGGCACCATGCGGCTCGGCGCCTACAAGGCGACGCTCCGCCCGGAGACCAAGATCGCCCAGATGTACGGCGACACCGAGATCTCGGAGCGCCACCGGCACCGCTACGAGGTCAACATGGCCTATCGCGAGTGCCTGGAGGCCAAGGGCCTGCGCTTCTCCGGCACCTCGCCGGACGGGCTCCTGCCCGAGACGGTTGAACACGAGGGCCACCCGTGGTTCATCGGCGTGCAATTCCATCCGGAGCTGAAGTCGCGCCCCTTCGAGCCACACCCGCTGTTCAAAGGCTTCATCGCCGCCGCGATTGATCAGAGCCGGCTGGTCTGAACCGAAGAAGGAAGCACGGTTGACGACGATCTCGGGCCTTCCGGCCTTCCTCGCCTACTTCGTCGTCTCCCTCGGGCTCACCGCCCTCTACCTCGCGACCTATCTCACCGCGACGGCGCACCGGGAGATCGCCCTGGTGCGCGAGGGCAACCTCGCCGCCGCCCTGGCGCTCGGCGGCAGCCTGCTCGGCTACTCGATCCCACTCTCGGCGGCCGTGCGCTACGCCGGCTCGCTCCTCGACTGCATCGTCTGGGGGCTCGTCGCCCTCGTGATACAGGTCGCGATCTACTGGCTGATGCGGCCGCTGCTGCCGAACCTGTCGCGACGGATCGACGAGGGCCAGACCGCGCCCGCCGTGCTGCTCGGGGCCGCCTCCCTGGCGGGCGGCCTCGTGAACGCCGCCTGCATGAGCTACTGACGCCGTGGCGGACGACCGCGAGTCCCGGTCCGAGTTCGGCCGGCGCAAGCCGGTCGAGCCGGCACCGGCCGTGACACCGCCCGACAGGGCCGCGAGCAAGCGCTCCCAGACCGTCTCCACGGTGCTGGTGGCGAGTGCGGGTCTCGCCGCGCTGGGCCTCGGCAGCCTCGACCGGACCGCGCCGTCGCGAGACGTCCTCGTCTACATCGATGCGGCGGCCTGCGCCGCCGACGGCATCCGCCCGGCCGACGAGTGCCGCAGCGACTATGCCACCGCCCGCGCGGCCTACCCTTCGACCGCGCCGCATTACGGCACCGTGACGGAGTGCGAGGGGCATCACGGCGCGTCCCACTGCCTGACGGATCCGACTGCGCCGTCGCAATTCGTGCCGCGCATGGCCGGCTTCCTGCTCGGTCGCCGCGCCTCCGACTGGGTCACACCCGAACCCGTCTACGAGCACCGCCAGGGCCACGGCGGTCATCACGGCAGCTACTGCACCGGGTCGGGCGGCAAGGTCTCGACCGGGAGCGGGGGCCACGCCGCCTCGGGCACGCTCAAATCGGCGGCCGGACAGCCGACCAAGTTCGGCGGCTTTGGCGGCAGCGGCAAGAGCTTCTCCTCCTTCGGCGGCACCTGATGCGCCGCCTCGCCTGCGGGGAACGGCCGGGCTGGCGGGCCATCGCGCGCGACGCGGGCTTCGCCTTCCACACCATCGACGGCGCGCCCTACTGGGACGAGAGCCACGCCTACGCCTTCACCCTCGCCGAGATCGAGGAGGCGATCGAGGGGCCGAGCGGGGAGCTGCACGCGCTCTGCCTCGCCTTCGCCGCCGAGGCGGTGGAGGACGAGCGCATCCTCGCCTCGCTCGCCATCCCCGAACCGGCCTGGGACACGGTGCGGACGAGCTGGCGCCGGGGCGATCCGAGCCTCTACGGGCGCCTCGACTTCTCCTACGGCGGGACGGGACCGGCCAAGCTCCTCGAATACAACGCCGACACGCCGACCGCCCTCTACGAGACCGCCGTGTTCCAGTGGCTCTGGCTCGAACAGGGGCTGGAGGACGGGCGCCTGGCCCCGGGCAGCGACCAGTTCAACGCGGTCCACGAGCGGCTGATCGCCCGCCTTTCCGAGATCGCGCCGCCGGACCTGTTCGCCTTCGCCGCCGATGCGAGCGGACCGGAGGACCTCGGCACCGCCGGCTACCTGCAGGACTGCGCCGTGCAGGCCGGCTGCGACACCATCCTTCTCGACCTCGCCCAGATCGGCCTGCGCGCGGACGGCGCCTTCTGCGGGCCGGACGAGCGGCCCTTCGCCGCCCTGTTCAAGCTCTACCCCTGGGAATGGGCGTTCCGGGACGCGTTCGGCCCGGCGGTCGCGGCCTCGCCGACGCGCTTCCTCGAACCGCCCTGGAAGATGGTGCTCTCGAACAAGGGCCTGCTCGCCCATCTCTGGGCGCGCGAGCCCGGCCACCCGAACCTGCTGCCGGCCTATTTCGAGGGCGACCCCGCCTGCGTGGGCCTAGGCGCCTGCGTGCGCAAGCCGCTGCTCTCGCGCGAGGGCGCCAACGTCGAGATCTTTTCGGGGGAGGGGGTGCGCCTCGCCGGGGAGGCGGGTCCCTACGGCGCGGAGGGGTTCATCCGGCAGGGCTTGGCAGACTTGCCGGATTTCGACGGCCGCCGGCCGCTCGTGGGCTCCTGGATCATCGGGGATGCGCCATCCGGCCTCTGCATCCGCGAGTCGGACGGGCCGATCACCGGCGACGGCGCCCTGTTCGTGCCGCACCTGATCGAGCAGGCCTGATCGCCCACGAAAAAGGGGCCGGACAGGATCCGGCCCCTCCCGTCGCGGGATGCGTCCGGCTCAGCGGCCGGCGGCGCTGTTGCCGCCCCCGGCGCTGCCCGCGCCGCCGCCCATGGTGCCGCCGGTGGTCGAGCCCTTCGCAGCTCCGGGCGCCATGGTGCCCGTCGAGCCGGTGGTCGCCCCGGCGCCACCGCCCGTCGTCGGCCGCATGCTGTCGCCGGTGTTGTTCCGCATGGGGCTGGCGCCGTCGGTGGTGCCGCCGGTCCCGCCCTTGCCGGTGCTCGACTGGGCGAGCGCCGCCCCGGAGACGGCGAGCGTCAGCGCGGCGGCCAGAGCGATGGTTTTGGTCGGCATGGTGCGTTCCTTCCCTGATTGCGAATCGTGGAAGACGAACCCGCCGCCCCCAGCATGGTTCAGCGCCAATTCGTCGCCCCGGCCGCGCCGGGCCGGATCGGTGCGGCCGCGACGCTGCGTCCGCCCTGCCGAAACGCCGCCGGACCCTATATGCAGCGATGCCGTGACCGAGATCCTGTTCTACCACCTTCAGCGCCAGCCCCTCGAGAAGGTGCTGCCGAGCCTCGTCGAGAAGTCGCTCGAACGCGGCTGGCAGGCGGCCATCCAGGCGGTGAGCGAGGAGCGGCTCCAGGCGCTCGACGACGGCCTCTGGACCTACACCGACGAGAGCTTCCTGCCGCACGGCACGGACCGCGACACGGATGCCGCGACGCAGCCCGTGGTCCTGACCCTGCGGGAGACCAACCCTAACGCCGCCTCGATCCGCTTTCTCGTGGAGGGCGCCGAGCTGCCCGAGGACGCGGGGAGCTACCAGCGCATCTGCATCCTGTTCGACGGCACCGACACCGACGCGCTGCTCCACGCCCGCGAGCAGTGGCGCGGCGCCAAGGCCGCCGGCCACGCCGTCGCCTACTGGCAGCAGGACGAGAGCGGACGCTGGACCAAGAAGGCGTGAGACCCGTGCGCCGTCCGACGGCGAGGCGCGACCAACCGGCCGAGGATCCCGAGAGACCGATGACGCAACCCTTGCCTCACCCATCCCGGACCGCGACGGCCCGGCTCTGCCTCGCCGGCCTCCTCTCCCTCGCCGTCGGGCTTGGACCGCTGCCGGCGCTCGCCCAGCACGGCCCTTCGCAGGGCGAGGGACCGAGTCAGGCGCAGGGACGGGGGCAGGCCCAGCCGCGCAAGGCGCCGGAAGGGCGGCGCCTGCCGCCGGACGCCACCACCGAGCACAGCGTCGGCCTGCCGAACGGGCGCACGCTCGCCTTCACCGCCACCGCCGGCAGCCTCGCCTTGGTCGACGAGGAGGGCAAGCTCCAGTCCGAGATCGCCTTCATCGCCTACTCCAAGGCGGGCAAGCCGGAGGAGGCCGCCGCCCGGCCGATCACCTTCGGGGTCAATGGCGGGCCGGGCGCGGCCTCGGCCTATCTCAATATCGGCGCGATCGGCCCCTGGCGCCTGCCGACCGACGGCGCCTCGATCAGCCCGTCGCAGACGATCGCGCTCCAGCCGAACCCGGCGACCTGGCTCGACTTCACCGATCTCGTCTTCATCGATCCCGTCGGCACCGGCTACAGCCGGGCCGCGGACGGCGACGGCAAGAAGTACTGGAGCGTCGATGCCGACGCCTCGGTGCTGGCCGCGGCGATCGCCCGTTACCTGCGCCAGAACGACCGCCTCGCCTCGCCGAAATTCTTCGTCGGCGAGAGCTACGGCGGCTTCCGTGGGCCGCTGATCGCGCAGAAGCTGCAGCAGGATGTGGGCGTCGGCCTCTCGGGCCTCGTGCTCCTCTCCCCCGTGCTCGACTTCGCGTGGCTGCAGCCCTCGCGCACCACGCCGTGGGGGTTCGTGACCAAGCTGCCCTCGTTCGCCGCCGCCGCCCTGGAACGGGCGGGCACGCCGCCGAGCCGTGAGCTCATGAAGGAGGCCGAGGCCTACGCCGCCGGCCCCTATCTGACCGACCTCCTGAAGGGCCCGTCCGACCGGGAGGCCGTGGCGCGGCTCTCGGAGAGGGTCGCGGCGCTGACCGGCCTCGATCCGGAGACCGTGCGGCGTCAGGCCGGGCGGCTCACCACCCACAGCTACCAGCGCGAGGTCGGCCGCGACGCCGGCCGGGTCGCCTCGGCCTACGACACCGGCGTGACCGGCTGGGACCCGGATCCGACCGCCCCGCAATCCGGCTTCGAGGACCCGGTGCTCGACGCGCTGCAGGCGCCGCTGACCACCGCCATGGTGCAGCTCTACCAGGGCCGCCTGAACTGGCGCGTCGAGAACATGCGCTACGAACTGCTCAACGGCGCGGTCAACCGCGGCTGGAACTGGGGCACGGGCCGCTCGGCGCCGGAGGCCATGGGGGCCCTCAAGGACGTGCTGGCGCTCGACGGCCGGGTGCGGGTGCTCGTCGTCCACGGCTTCACCGATCTCGTGACGCCCTACTTCACCTCGAAGCTGCTCCTCGACCAGATGCCGGTCTACGGCTCGGCCGACCGGCTCAAGCTCGCGGTTTATCCCGGCGGCCACATGTTCTACACGCGGCCGGACTCGCGCAACGCCTTCCACGACGACGCCGCCGACCTGTTCGCCCGAGCGCTGGAAACCCGCTCCGACGGCAGCGCGAAGGGCGCGAACGCATCGGGCGACACCGTGCCGGAGAAGAGACCGACGCCTTGAGACGTGTACTGGCCATCCTGCCCGCCCTCCTGCTGGCGGGCTGCACCGGCGCGGAGCGCCGCGACCCGATCCAGCCGCCCCCTCCGCCGAGCGCGGTGCTGCCCGCCGTCCCGGCGGCGCCGGCCGCTTCGCTCGGCCCGGTGCTCGACGGGAACGGCGCCTGCACCGGAGCGGCGCCGGCGACGGCCACCGCGATCGCGACCGGGATCGGCGAGTGCGATCTCGTGCGCCTGAAGGGCCGGCCGCCCACCGACGTGCTGGTCGGCGAGGGCCGGGCCGGCCGCGAGGTGCAGGTGCTCTACACCGAGCCCGGTGCCAAGGAGCTGTATTTCTTCGTGAACAACCGCCTCGATCGCATCGTTCGTTAACGCGCGGATCGATTGGGCTCGCGCTTGCTTCCATCCCGGCCGGTCAGGCCGGACAGGCGAGGCGCGCGATGGCACACGAATACCGGTTCGGCATCGAGGAGGAGCTGTTCCTGGCGAGCAGCCGCACTCGGGCCGCCCCGCGCGAGTCGGTCTCGGCCTTCCACAAGGCGGCGCGGAGCCGGCTGGACGGCGTCGAGCGCGAGATGCTGGAGAGCCAGACCGAGATCAGCTCCAACCCCTCGGCGAGCTTCGCGGAGACCCACGAGGCGCTGGCCAAGCTCCGCACCGGACTGTGCGCCATCGGCCGCGAGCACGGCCTGAAGGTCTTCGCCGCCGGCACCCATCCGACCGCGATCTGGACCGACCAGCGCGAGACCGCCAAGGTCCGCTACCGCAAGATGATCGAGACGCTGCAGATGGTGGGGCGGCGCTCCATCGTCAGCGGCCTGCACGTCCATGTCGAGGTGCCCGATCCGGACCAGCGCATCGCCCTGATCAACCGGCTGATGCCGTTCCTGCCGGTGCTGCTGGCGCTGTCCACCTCCTCGCCCTTCTACGAGCGCCACCGCACCGGGCTGGCCGGCTACCGCCTGCGGGCCTATGCCGAGCTGCCGCGCACCGGCCTGCCCGAACTGTTCGACGGCCGGGACGATTTCGAGCGCTACGTTCGGGTGATGACGCGGGCCGGCGCTGTCGAGGACGCGACCTACTTCTGGTGGCATATCCGCCCGTCGGTCCGCTACCCGACCCTCGAATTGCGGGTCGCCGACAGCTGCACCCGGCTCAAGGACACGCTGGCCGTCGCCGCGCTCTACCGCTGCCTCGTGCGGCTCTGCGTGCGCCGGCCCGAGCTGAACGAGACGCCGACGGGCGCCTCGCGCGGCTTCGTGATGGAGAACCTGTGGCGGGCGCAGCGCGACGGGATCCACGCCGCCCTGATCGACGAGGCGAAGGAGGAGGCGGTGCCGATGCGCCACCTCGTCGGCCGCCTGGTCGATCTTGTCGCGGAGGACGCCGCGGCTCTGGGCTGCGCCGCCCAGGTCGCCCACGCCCTCACCATCGCCGAGTGCGGCTCCAGCGCCGACGGCCAGATCCGCGCCTACGAGGCGTCGCTCGCCGCTGGCGGCAGCGAGCGCAAGGCGCTCTCCTGCGTCATCGACTGGCTCGCCCGCGAGACGGCGAACTGCGACGCGTGACGGGGCGCCGCCGGCCCGCCCAGGAACATCGGCCGCCCGCTCCGGTTGCTCCGAGAGGTACGATTCCGCCTTGAGGAGACTTCCATGAGAACGCCAATCACCGCCGCCGCCTGCCTGCTCCTGCTGGGCGCGGCGGGGATGCCGGCCCATGCCCAGTCGGTCGGCGAGAAGACCGGCGTGAATTCGCTGATCGGCGTCGCCCCCTCGTCCCAGGACTTCGTCACGCAGGCCGTGATCAGCGACATGTTCGAGGATCAGTCGAGCAAGCTCGCCCTGGAGAAGTCGGACGAGAAGACCAAGGCCTACGCCAAGAAGATGATCGAGGACCACAAGAAGACCTCGGACGAGCTGAAATCCGTGGTCCAGACCGGCGACATGAAGCTCACCCTGCCGACCGCCCTGGATTCGAGCCATCAGAGCAAGCTCGACAAGCTCAAGAGCCTGAGCGGCGAGGACTTCACCAAGCAGTATCACGACGATCAGGTGACGGCGCACAAGAACGCCACCGACCTCTACAAGCGCTACGCCGACGGCGGCGACAACGCGGCGCTCAAGGCCTTCGCCATCAAGACCAAGCCGCATCTCGACGAGCACCTGAAGATGGCTCAGGACCTCGACAGCAAGAAGTAGTTTTTTGTGTTTTGGGGCGGCGTTCCTCGGTGAGCGCCGCCCGTTCCGCAATCAGTCCTCTGGGAGATTGTTCGACCTGCCCATTCTGGCAGCCTGAAGTCTCCTCTTGCTGAGGTGCTGCGGTAGCAGCCTCGAAGCACGCCGCGACGCTTCTCCCGCGGGCCTGTGCCATGGGATCGACCGTTCCGGCGTGCTTCGAGGCCGAGCTGGCGCTCGGCGCCTCAGCATGAGGAGCGATGGCGCGGCCTCAAACCTCCCTTAGGCAAGCACCGAGGCCGGCGTTATTCTCTCACCCAACCTTTGCCGAGAACGCCGCCGCCTTCGCGCGGATCACTTCGGCGGCCCGGTCGATGCCGGCGCGGTCCACGTCGAGATTGGCGGTCGCGCGGATCTGGTGCGTTCCGATCGCCCGGACGCGGACATCCTCCTCCAGGCAGGCGGCGGCGAAGGTCGAGGCGGTGATGCCCAGGCCTTCCACCGTGAAGCACAGGATGTTCGACTGCCCTGCGGTCGGGTCGAAGGCGAGGCCCGGCACGTCGGCGATCGACCGATGCAGGTGGCCCGCATTGGCGTTGTCCTCGGCGAGCTGCGTCATGTGGTGGTCGAGGGCGTAGAGCCCCGCCGCCGCCAGCACGCCCGACTGGCGCATGGCGCCGCCGAGCCGGTACTTCCACTGCCACGCCTGCTCGACGAAATCCCGCGTTCCGGCGAGGACCGCCCCGACCGGGCAGCCGAGGCCCTTGCTGAGATCGATCCAGGCGCTGTCGAAGCCGGCCGCGTATTCCGCCGCCGAGAGGCCGGTGGCGACCACCGCGTTGAGCAGGCGCGCCCCGTCGATATGCGCCTTCAGGCCGCGGGCCTGGGCATAATCCCGGATCAGGCGCATCTCGCCGATGTCCCAGACCGTTCCGCCGGAAAAGCTCGTCGTCTGCTCGATCGAGACCAGCCGCGAGCGCGGGGCCGTGCGCTGCGGAACCCGGATCGCCGCCTCGACCTGGGCGAGGGTGAACAGCCCGACCCGGGTCGGGAGCGCCTTCACCGAGACGCCGCCGATCGCGGCCGCGCCCGCGGCCTCCGTGTTGTAGATATGGGACTGGTCATCGACGATGATCTCGTCGCCCGCCCGGCAATGCACCAGGATCGAGGCGAGGTTGCACATCGTGCCCGACGGCATGAACACGGCCGCCTCCTGGCCCATCATCGCGGCGACGCGCTCGCACAGGGCGTTGGTGGTCGGATCGGAGTTCGACTGCTCGTCGCCGACCTCGGCCCGCGCCATCGCCTCGCGCATGCCCGGCGTCGGACGCGTCTGGGTGTCGCTGAACAGGTCGATCATGGCGCGTCCATTCTTTGCTGGGTCTCGGCCCGCCGGCCCGTGGCAGCCCTCGCAGCCCGGCCCATGAATGCATGAAAAATTCAATCGGCTGCAAGCCGGCCGGGTCCCCGATCGACGATCGTCTCCGGAGGCGCAGCACTTTCCACGGAACTCACGAAGCTGGGAACGGCTACGTATCTCGACAGGCGGTAGCAGCAAGTCTAGGAATTGAGACGCGAAAAATCGCATGTAAAATTCTTTGAGAGCTCGATGAATAGAATTGAGCCCAGTATCGGGATCAGCCGCCGCTACCTTCACGATGAGGTGGCGGACCGGATGCGCGAATTGATCAACGAGGGCGAGCTGGAACCGCGGGCGCGCGTCAACGAGAGCGAGCTGACCGAACGGTTCGGGATCTCACGCACGCCCCTGCGCGAGGCGATCAAGATCCTCGCGACGGAAGGGCTGCTGGAGCTGCTGCCCAACCGCGGCGCCCGCGTCGCGAGCATCTCGCGCACCGAACTCGAGGAGATGATCGAGGTCGTCGCCGGGCTGGAGGCGACCGCCTGCGAGCTCGCCTGCCGGTCGATCTCCGAGGACGAGCTGGGCACGGTCGAGGCGATGCACCGGGAGATGGTGGCGGCGTGGCAGGCCCGCGACGAGGCGAACTACTTCCGCCTCAACCGCGAGATCCACGAGGCCATCATGCTGGCGAGCCGCAACGCCAAGCTGCGCAGCCTCTATCTCGGCCTGACCGGCCGGATCCAGCGCTCCCGCTACAGCGCCCACCAGACCGAGGCGCAGTGGGCGCAGGCGGTGGAGGAGCACGAGCAGATGGTCGTGCTGCTGCGCGCCCGCGACGGCGACGGCCTCGCCGCGCTGATGCGCCGGCACATCCGCTCGAAGAAACCGGTCATCGCGGCGATGTACGGCGAGGAGGAAGACGGAGGAGCGCGCCTCACCGCCCCTTGAAGTTCGGCGGGCGCTTTCCGAGGAAGGCTTCCATCCCCTCGCGAAAATCCTCGCTCATGTAGGTCATCAGGATCAGGTCGTCGCCGGGCCGCTCGCCCTCGGCGGCCTCCGTGGCGCCCTCCTCGGCGATGCGGCGCAGGCCCTCCTTGGTCGCCCGGAGGGTGAGCGGCGCGTGGGTCGCGAGCAGGGCGGCGAGCGCCTCGGCGCGGGCCGCGACGGCGGCGGCATCCTCGGCCACCTCGTTGACGAGACCGATGGCAAGAGCCTCGTCGGCCTCGACGAGGCGGGCGGTGAACAGGATGTCCTTCACCCGCGGACCGCCGATGAGGTTCGCGAGCCGCCTCAACGTGTTCTGCGAGAGGCAGTTGCCGAGGGTGCGGGCGATGGGGAAGCCGAACCGGGCGTCGCGGCTGGCGATGCGCATGTCGCAGGCGGCGGCGATCGCCGCGCCGCCGCCGGTGCAGGCCCCGGCGATCGCCGCGATGGTCGGCACCCGAAGCCGCTCCAGGCCCCCGAGCACCCGGTCCATGAAGCGCTCGTAGCCGAGCGCGTCCTCGGGCTTCGTGAAGCTGCGGAACTGGGCGATGTCGGTGCCCGCCGCGAACGCCTTGTCGCCCGCACCGGTGATGATCACGGCCTTGATCGCAGGATCGGCCTCGATCCGCTCGCACAGCTCGACCAGCCCGCGATACATGGCGAAGGTGAGCGCGTTGCGCGCCTTCGGCCGGTTCAGGGTGATGCGGGCGATGCCCGCCGCGTCCACCGCGAAGAGCAGTTCGTCGGTCGGAGCGGTCTCGGCTTCAGCACGGGCGTCGGCACTGTCGGCACTCATGGGGCGGTTCCTCGTCAAGCGTCTCGGGCCGTCGTCTCGCGCACGACGCCTCGGGCGATGAGATCGTCGATCGCCGCCCCGTCATAGCCGGCCTGGGTCAGGATGGCGCGGCTGTGTTCGCCCAGCAGCGGCGCCGGCCCGTGCACCCGCCCCGGCGTCGCCGAGAACTTGACCGGCAGGCCGAGCGTGCTCATCCGCCCGGCGCGGGGATGCTCGACCTCGACCACCATCTCGCGGGCGCGCGCCTGCGGGTCGGCCTGCATGGCGAGCACGTCGAGGACGGGGCCGGCCGGCACGCCGCCGGCCTCCAGCCGCGCGAGCCAGTCGGCCGAGGATGCGGTGCGGAAAGGCGGGGCCAGCGCCGCGGCCAGGGCCGCGCGGTTCGCCATGCGGTCGCGGTTGGCCGCGAAGCGCGGGTCTTCGGCGAGAGCCTCGGCACCGAGCACCGCGAGCAGGCGCAGCCAGTTGGTCTGGTTGGCGGCGCCGATGGTGATCCAGCCGTCCGCCGTCTCGAACGCCTCGTAGGGAGCGTTGAGCGGATGGGCCGAGCCCATCGGCCCTGGGGCGACGCCGGTGGCCATGGCGATGGCCGATTGCCAGTAGGTGAGGGTGATGCCGGCCTCGAACAGCGAGGTATCGACCACCTGCCCCTCGCCGGTCCTCAGCTTGTGGACATGGGCGGCGAGCACGCCCATCGCCGCCAGGATCCCGGCGGTGATGTCGGTGACCGGCGGTCCGCACTTCATCGGCGGCCGGCCCGGCCCCTCGCCGGTGATGCTCATCAGCCCGCTCATCCCCTGCGCCACGAGGTCGAACCCCGCCCGCTCGGCGTAGGGACCCGAACGGCCGAAGCCCGAGAGCGAGCAATAGATCAGCCCGGGAAACTCCTGCCGGAGCACCTCGTAGCCGAGGCCGAGGCGCTCCATCGTGCCGGCGCGGTAGTTCTCGATCAGCACGTCCGCGTCGGCGAGCAGGCGGCGCAGGATCGCCTTGCCCTGCGCGCTCTTGAGGTCGAGGGCGATGCCGCGCTTGCCGCGGTTCATCATCATGTAGGCCGCGCTCTCGCCCTCGATCGCGGGCGGGACCGAGCGGCGGGTGTCGTCGCCGCCCTCGATCTTCTCGACCTTGATGACCTCGGCACCCATGTCGCCGAGCATCAGCCCGCAGACCGGCCCGGCCATGATGTGGGCGAGTTCGACCACCTTCACCCCGGCCAGCGGACCGGACTTTCGCGCCTCCGTCATGGCCTAGCCATGCTCCGCAGCGGGCCGGTACGCGGACGGCACGTCGAACGGCCCATCGGATGCCTGCCACCGATCCATCGGACGAATCTCCCTTCGCGGCGAGCGCTTCGCGGCGGCGGTCCGGCGGAGACCGGCCTCGTTCGCGCGCACTCGCATTTTGAATCCGTTTTACGGGCCGTCCGGCCGGATAGGCAACCAATTTTGAATGCGATCGTCTCGGCCGGTTCCGAGGCGTGGGGCGTATCCGATGCACGATGGAACGTGCGGGCGCGCTCCCGGTTGTCGGCGTAAGCGTGGCCGTCGCGGATTGTTCCTCGACGGTTCTCGCGGGCGGATCTTGGCGAGCGGAGGGATCGATGCGCGGGTTGAGCACGGCACTCGGACTGGTGGCGGCGCTTGCCGTGACGGCGGCGGGCATCGCCCCCGCGGACGCGTCCTGCGCCCGCCGCATCGTCAACAAGTCCGGCTACGTCGCCCTCGTCAGCCGCGACGGCGGACCCTGGGTCGCGGTGCGGCCGGGCCGCTCGCAGACGATCAACTACTACCAGTCCGGGCGCATCGACGTGGCCCTGACCTGCGGACCCGGAGCCCTGCCGGAGCAGGCCGCCTTCCGGGCGAGCTACGACACGGTGGCGGTGATCGACCGCTGCTACATCCGCTTCGGCGACGGCTTCTTCGAGGAGCAGCTCGGCGGCGGCTTCACCGGCCGCAAGGAGACGGGCCCGCTCGCCCTCAACAACCCGCGCCAGGGCGACCTCGTCGTCGGCCCGCAGGCCGGCGCCTGCCCGGCGACGGAGCGCGCCGCGCTCAGCGCCCGCTATTAGGCTTCGTTCCCGGGGCGTGCTAACCCGCGTGCCCCGTCGTCAGCGACGACGTGCCGAGATCCGAGACAGAATTCATGCGCTCGATCCTTCCCATCGCCGGAGCCATCGTCCTCGCCATGACCAGTGCCGCATCCGCCGCCCAGCCCGTGACGCTGCCCTCGGGCCTCAGCTACACCGACGAGGTGGTCGGAACCGGCCCCGAGCCGAAGACCGGCCAGCAGGTCACCGTCCACTACACCGGCTGGCTCGACGAGGGCGGCGGCAAGCGGGGCAAGAAGTTCGACTCCTCGCGTGACCGCGGCCAGCCCTTCTCCTTCACCATCGGCGCCGGTCAGGTGATCCGCGGCTGGGACGAGGGCGTGGCGACGATGAAGGCCGGCGGCCGCCGCATCCTGACGATCCCGCCGGCGCTCGGCTACGGCGCCCGCGGCGCCGGCGGCGTGATCCCGCCCAACGCCACGCTGATCTTCGACGTGGAGCTGATCGGCTCGCGCTGATCGCCTAGAACCTCGTCCTGGATCCGATATCCAGGACGAGGTTCCAGATCCTTGTTTTCGCATCATCTTTTTCCGAAAGCCGGCAACCACCTTTCGGGACGATGCTCCGAGTCCGGCGCCCGCGCGGGCGCCGGATCGCATCCGCGGACGGCTTCAGATGAGCCGGTGCTCGCGGGCGAGCGCCAGGAGATCCCGCTGCGGCCGGGCGCCGATATGCTCGATGACCTCGGCCGCCGCGAGCGCACCGAGACGGGCCGAGGCCACGTAGTCGATGCCGCGGGTGTAGCCGGCCAGGAAGCCCGCCGCGAACAGGTCGCCGGCGCCCGTGGTGTCGACCACCTCGCGCGCCGGGAAGGCGTCCACCGCCCGCACCTCGCCGCCGCGCACCACCAGCGCGCCTTGCGCCGAGCGGGTCACGAGGCCGAGCAGGTGCGTCCCCTTCACGCCCCGTTCCTCGCGCAGGGCCGCGACCGCGGCGTCCGGATCGTCGGTCTGGTAGAGGCTCTGCAGCTCGCCGATATTGGCGAACAGGATGTCGATGCTGCCGTTGCGGATGAGTTCGAGGAACTCCTCGCGGTAGCGGCCGACGCAGAAGGCGTCCGACAGGGTCAGCGCGACGGCGTTGCCGGCAGAATGCGCGACCTTCACCGCCTTGCGGAACGCGTCCTTGGCGGCGGGCGGATCCCACAGATAGCCTTCGAGATAGGTGACGCGGGCCGAGCGGACGGTGGCCTCGTCCACGTCGTCGGGGGAGAGGCCCTGGCAGGCGCCGAGATAGGTGTTCATGGTGCGCTCGCCGTCGGGCGTCACCAGGATGAAGCAGCGGGCGGTCGCCGGCCCCTCGGTCGCCGGCGGCACGTCGAAGCGCACGCCGGTCGCCTTCAGGTCGTGGCTGAACAGCCGGCCGAGCTCATCCTCGTGCACCTTGCCGACGAAGCCGGTCTTGGCGCCGAGAAGCGCCGCGCCGACGGCGGTGTTGGCGCCCGAGCCGCCGGAGACGACGGTCGCCGGCCCCATGACCTCGAAGAGGTTCTCGGCCCGCGGCTCGTCGATGAGCTGCATCGCGCCCTTCGCCACGCCCTGCTCGACGAGGAACGCCTCCTCGGCATGGGCGATGAGATCGACGATGGCGTTGCCGAGGACAAGAAGGTCGAGGGATTGGGACATCGGGCCGTCCGGTCTCGCGTGACAGATGGGCCGGGCCTGTCGCACCCCGTTCGGCAAGCGTCAAGCAAGGGGGGCGTCAGGGCTCCGCGAACAGGGCCGCCACGGCGAGCGTGAGGCCGGGCGGATCGAGCGAGAGATCGCCGGAGGCGGCGATGCGGGTCTCGATCAGGTCGCCCGTGCTGCGGCGATGGTGAATCACCGTGCGCCGCTCGGTGTCGAGGATGAGGTAGTGCTGCACGCTCGACAATTGGAAGTAGCCCATGAGCTTGGCGCCGGTGTCGATGTGCCGCGTGCTCGGCGAGACGACCTCGATCACGATCACCGGGGCGTCGGCCTCGACGGCGCTGTCCGCGAGACGGTCACCGCACCGCACGAGCGCATCCGGTTCGAACGACGTCTCGGCATCCACGCGAACGACCATTCCGTCCGGAAACATCTCGCAGGGGACACCAGCCGCTAAAATCGCTCGGTCGAGAGCGCGATGAACCCGATACTTGACGCGAGCATGAACCGCCCGCTGGGGCGACATGGCGAAAACTTCGCCATTGAGGAGTTCATGCCGGCCCGGCTGACCTTCAGTCCAGGCCAGAAACTCGTCGACGGTCATGCGGGCCGTCGGCCCGGTCCTGGGCTGCGCGCTCATAGACTCAAACTTATCATCATTGCCGATGCCCGCGAAGACGCGGCTACTGCTGCAGCGCCTTCACCTCGCACTGCGCATAATCTGAACTCGCCTTCACGTAGGCGTTGAGCTTCTGGACGTAAGCTCCTGCGATCGGCTGGAAAGCCTGGGCCTGGGCGTTGTAGGCCTTGATCGCGTCGTTGTAGCTGTAGGCTTCCCAGCCGGGGCAGCCCTCCTTCTTGTCGAGGCAGGCAGGCTTTTCGGGAAGCTTCGGCTTCTCCGGCCGCGCCTCCGCCGGCGGGGGCGTCGGCGGGGTGCAGGGGGCGGCGATGGCCGGTCCTGCGAGGCCGGCGAGCGCCAGCGCCGTGATGATGCGTCCTGCCATGATCCGTCCCCAAGCCGTTGCCGCCACGCTTGTGTCCGTCGAGTTGTGGCGGGAATGGGGTGGGCACGGCACAGCGACGACACGGCCCAGCGTTAACGCTCCGTCGCGTTCGATCGGGTAAAAGGCCGCGCATGCCGCGCACGCAAGATTCCACCGCCGTCGAAACCCTCAGCGAGGACGCCGCCCAGGCGCGCCACGCCGCGCTGTCGCGGGACATCGAGCGGGCGAACCACCTCTACTACAACGAGGACGCGCCCGAGCTGTCGGATGCCGAGTACGACGCCCTGCGCCGGGAGCTGGAGGCGATCGAGGCGCGCTTTCCCGCTTTGACCGGCACCACCGAGGCGAGCGCGGGCGTCGGCGCCAAGCCGACGGAAAAATTCGCCAAGGTCCGGCACGCGGTGCCGATGCTGTCGCTTGGCAACGCCTTCGCCGACGAGGATGTGGAGGAATTCGTCGCCCGGGTGCGCCGCTTCCTCAATCTGACGGCGGAGGAGCCGGTCGCCTTCACCGCCGAGCCGAAGATCGACGGGCTGTCGCTGTCGCTGCGCTACGAGGGAGGAAAGCTCGTCACGGCGGCGACGCGCGGCGACGGCGAGGTCGGCGAGAACGTCACCGCCAACGCCAGGACCGTGGACGACATCCCGGAAACGCTCTCCGACGAGGGTTTTCCGGACGTGCTGGAGGTGCGCGGCGAGATCTACCTGTCGCACCAGGACTTCGCCGACATCAACGCGCGCCAGGAGGCGGCGGGCAAGCCGCTCTTCGCCAATCCGCGCAACGCCGCCGCCGGCTCGCTGCGCCAGCTCGATCCGGCGATCACCGCCTCGCGGCCCCTGCGCTTCTTCGCCTATGCCTGGGGCGAGGTATCGGAGCCCTTCACCGACACGCAATCGGCGGTGCTGGAGCGGTTCCGGGGATGGTGCCTGCCGGTCAATCCGCGGACCAAGCTGTGCCGCTCGCCGCAGGAGATGCTCGCGCATTACCGCGCCATCGAGGCGGAGCGGGCCGGGCTCGGCTACGACATCGACGGCGTCGTCTACAAGGTCGATGACCTCGGCTTCCAGCGGCGGCTCGGCTTCGTCAGCCGGGCGCCCCGCTGGGCGCTGGCGCACAAGTTCGCGGCGCAGGAGGCGATCACCGAACTCCTCGCCATCGACATCAATGTCGGCCGCACCGGCTCGCTAAACCCGCTGGCGCGCCTCAAGCCCGTCACCGTCGGCGGCGTCGTGGTCTCGAACGCGACACTGCACAACGAGGGCTACGTCCAGGGCGTCGGCGCCGACGGCGAGCCGATCCGCGAGGGCCGGGACATCCGCGTCGGCGACACCGTGATCGTGGTGCGCGCGGGCGACGTGATCCCCAAGGTGATGGACGTGGTGCTCGACAAGCGCCCGCCTGAGGCCGTGCCGTACGTCTTCCCCGAGACCTGCCCGGCCTGCGGCAGCCGGGCGGTGCGCGAACTCAACCCGCGCACCAAGAAGCTCGACGCGATCCGCCGCTGCACCGGCGGCCTGATCTGCCCGGCGCAAGGGGTGGAGCGGCTGAAGCACTTCGTCTCGCGCAACGGCTTCGACCTCGAAGGCTTTGGTCAGACCTATATCGAGGTGCTGTTCGAGGCCGGCCTCGTGAAGCAGCCCGCCGACCTGTTCCGCCTTCAATTCGAGCCGCTGAAGGCGGCGATCGTCGCCCGGCGCGAGGCCCTCTCGGCCCAGCGCCGCGCGGAGGGCGAGGCGGCGCCGAAGAAGCCGACCAAGAAGAAGGGCGAGGAGGAGGACAAGGCGATCAAGAACCTCCTCGCCTCGCTCGACGCGCGCCGGACAATCCCGCTCAACCGCTTCCTGTTCGCCCTCGGCATCCCGCAAATCGGCGAGTCGACGGCCAAGGCGCTCGCGAAGCGGTTTCCGGATATGGACGCGCTGATGGCGGCGCTCGCGGCAGCGACCAAGGAGCAGGCGGGCCGCGACTGGCTCGAACTCTCGGCGCTCCCGCGGATCGGCCCCGGCACCCGCGACCGGCTGTTCGAGACCCTCGACCCACTGCCCGGCGAGGCGATGACGGATCAGAGCCTCGGCGCGCGCCTGCGCGGCCGGCTCACGCCCTCGCAGCGCGAGGCGGTGCTCGCCCATTACGGCAGCGAGGCGGAAACGGATGCGGCGCTGGAGCGGGCCGCCTCGCAGCGGCCCGGCGACGCCTACCGGCTCTTCGCCGACGACGGCGAGATCGGGCCCGTCGCAACGGATTCGCTGATCCAGTTCTTCTCCGAACCGCACAACGACGCGGCGGTGCGGGCGCTGCTCGAAGAGGTCAAAACCGAGCCGCTCGCGGCCCCGACCTCCTCGGCGGCGGCTTTTTCCGGCAAGACCGTCGTCTTCACCGGCACCCTCGAGAAGATGACCCGCAGCGAGGCCAAGGCCACCGCCGAGCGCCTGGGCGCCAAGGTCTCCGGCTCCGTCTCGGCCAAGACCGACCTCGTGGTCGCCGGACCCGGCGCCGGCTCGAAGCTCAAGGACGCCGAGCGCCACGGGGTGAGGGTGGTCTCGGAGGACGCGTGGCTGGAGATGCTGGCGGAGTCCTAAATTCGCCATCGAGCCTTGACCCCGCGCCCCCCGCGGCGCAAGCGGGGCGCCGGATCAGCCGGCCGGGCGGCCGCTCCGTCGTCAGACGGGGAGGAAAGTCCGGGCTCCATGGAGAGGCGGTGCCGGATAACCTCCGGCGGGGGCGACCCCAGGGACAGTGCCACAGAGAGCAGACCGCCTTACCGAGGCTCGTCCTCCGTAAGGTCAGGGTGAAAGGGTGCGGTAAGAGCGCACCGCGGACGCGGCAACGCGGACGGCACGGCAAACCCCACCGGGAGCAAGACCGAATAGGGGCGACACGCTCCTCTCCGCGAGGGGAGGGCAGGCCCGCTCTCCAGGCTCGTCGCCCGGGTTGGTTGCTCGAGGCGGCCGGCAACGGCCGTCCCAGAGGAATGGCTGCCACGTCCGTAGGTTCATCTCACGGGCCCTACAGAACCCGGCTTACAGGCCGGCTGATCCACCCGATCTTCGCGAAGAGTGCATTCCATCGTCGGCGCGGCGAAGAGCCGTCCGATCGCGGCGATCCCCGCCTCGCGCGTCCGACGCCGGAAGCATGAGTTGCCGGTGCGCCCGCTGGTCAACCTCAAGAGACCGCGGCCCTCATTGACGCTCGGTTAACCTTGATGCGGTCAGATCACAGCAGCCTGCACGGTCAAGTTCGTTGACGCGTTTCGAGGGCCCATGTTACCCCGAGCCATCCCGTTGACGCCCTGTTCTGGATCGGCCAACACTCGCTCAGGTTGCCGCGCGGGACTGCGTGCGCGTGGCCCGAGCCGCTCGCGGATCGGCGTCGCCACATCCGACAGGACCGCGGTGCGGTCCGCCCACTCAGCAGGCCCTCATGACCCCTCCCTCGCCGGATGGCGCCCGAGCCTTTTCCGGATTCCGCGAGATCGCTGCGGAGGGGTGCCGATGAGCCGGTCGCCGCGCACGACGAAAGCCGAAACCGCGAAGGCCGAGCCCGTCCGCCACATTCCCGTTCTCCTCGCCGAGGTTCTCGCCGGGCTCGCCCTCGACCGGCCGGGCCTGGCCGTGGACGGCACCTTCGGTGCCGGCGGCTACACCCGCGCGCTCCTCGACGCCGCGCCCGAGATCCGGGTGATCGCCATCGACCGCGATCCCTCGGCGATCCGGGCCGGCGCCGCTCTCGTGGACGCGTCCGGAGGCCGCCTGCGGCTGGTGCAGGGCCGCTTCGGCGATCTCGACACGCTCATCGCCGACCAGGACGAGGCGCAGGCCGACTGGGTCGTGCTCGACATCGGCGTGTCCTCGATGCAGCTCGACGAAGCGCATCGCGGCTTCTCGTTCCGCCAGGACGGGCCGCTCGACATGCGCATGGGCGGCGACGGCCCGAGCGCGGCCGACCTCGTGAACGGCGAGGAGGAGGGCACGCTCGCCGACATCCTCTACCATTTCGGCGAGGAGCGCCGCTCGCGGGCGGTGGCCCGCGCCATCGTCGAGGCGCGCCGCCGCGCTCCCATCACGACGACGGCGCAGCTCGCCGAGCTCATCGCCGGCGTGGTGCGCCCCGAACCCGGCAGCCCGATCCATCCGGCGACCCGCAGCTTCCAGGGCTTGCGGATCGCGGTGAACGACGAGCTCGGCGAGCTGGTGCGCGGCCTGCACGCCGCCGAGCGGGTGCTCAAGCCCGGCGGCCGGCTCGCCGTGGTGACGTTCCACTCGCTGGAAGACCGCATCGTGAAGCAGTTCTTCTCCGCCCGCAGCGGCCGGGCGGCTCAGGCCTCCCGCCACCTGCCGGGCGTCGAGCGGCCGGCCCCCAAGAGCTTCCGGCTCGTGACCAAGGGGCCGATCCTGCCCTCGGAGGCGGAGACGGAGGTCAACCCGCGGGCGCGCTCGGCCAAGCTGCGCGCCGGCGAGCGGACCGATGCGCCGCCGCCGCCGCCGTTGAACGCCATCGAGACGCTGGCGAGCCTGCCGGCTCCGCAGGGACGGGGGGCACGGCGGTGATCCGGCTTCTCAACGTGCTGGCGATCGTAGGCCTGATCGGCTCGGCGGTCTACGCCTACTCGATCAAGTACGACACGCTCTATCAGGCGGGTCAGGTCTCCAAGCTGAAGACCGCCCTGCACAAGGAGCGGCAGGCCATCGCGGTGCTGCGCGCCGAGTGGCAGCTCCTGACCCGGCCCGACCGGCTCCAGGCGGCGGTCGAGCGGCATCTCAGCCTCGAACCCATCGGCGACGGGCATCTCGCCCGTCTCTCCGACCTGCCGAACCGGCCCGACCGGGGCGACGAGATCGGCCGGCTCCTGGCCTCCACGGCGACCCCGACCGGCACGCCCAAGGACAAGCCGTCGAGCGCCCGCGACGAGCCGCGCACCACGGGCTCCGTCACCAGCCGCACCGTCTCCACCCGTCCGCCGACGGCTTCGAGGTAGCGTTTCCGTGTCCCAAGACTCGTTCCGCGACTCTTCCCGAGACCCGTCGCTAGATCCGACGCCAGATTCGTCGCAAGACCTCCCGCACGGTCACGCGCCGGAGGGATTGGAGGCGCCTGCGCACGATGCGGCGATGTCCGCGTCGGTCGCGGCGCCGGAGCCGCTCCCGGAGCGGGTGGTGGCGAGCGAGCCGCCGGCCTCGGCGCTGACCCGGCTCGCCCGGATGATGTTCCGCCTCGCGATCGAGCGCTCGCACGCCCGCGTGGCGCTGGTCGGCCTCGCCTTCACGGCGGTGTTCGTCACGATCGGCGTGCGGCTGATCGTGATGGCGGCGACGCCCGCCAGCACCAGCGACGAGCACCGGGTGGCGGCCGTCGCCACCACCACCATCCGCCCGGACATCATCGACCGCAACGGCGAGATCCTGGCCGCCGACATCCGCACCGTCTCGGTCTTCGCCGAGCCGAAGCGGATGGCGCGCACCTTCGACACCGACGAGGCGGTCGAGCTGCTGACCGCGGTGCTGCCCGAGCTGAACGCGGCCGAGCTGCGCGCCAAGCTGTCGTCGAAGAAGGGCTTCGTCTGGATCAAGCGCGAGATCACGCCGAAGCAGCAGCTCGAAGTCCACCGCCTCGGCATTCCGGGCGTCGGCTTCCTGCCCGATCACAAGCGCGTCTATCCGAACGGCGTCGCGGCCGCGCACATCATCGGCGCGACGAACCTCGACAATATCGGCATCGCGGGGATCGAGAAGTACATCGACAACCGGGGCAACAAGGCGCTCAACGAGTTCGGACTCGTCGCCAAGCAGACCGACCTCTCGCCGATCCAGCTCTCCCTCGACCTTCGCGCCCAGTTCGCCGTGCGCGACGAGCTCGTGAAGGGCGTCGAGAAGTTCAAGGCGAAGGCCGGCGCCTCGATGATCCTCGACGTGACGACGGGCGAGGTCGTCGCGCTCGCCTCCTACCCGGATTTCGACCCGAACGAGCCGAAGGACGCGCTCTCGGACGACCGCATCAACCGGATGAATGTCGGCGTCTACGAGATGGGCTCGACCTTCAAGGCGATGACGCTCGCCATGGCGCTCGATTCCGGCAAGTACAATGTGAACTCGACCTTCGACACCCGCGGCGGCGTGCTGCACTGGGGCCGGCAGAAGATCCACGACTACCATGCCACCGGCCGGGTGCTGACCATGCCGGAGGTGTTCACCCACTCCTCCAACATCGGTTCGGCCAAGATGGCGCTCGGCGTCGGCGTGCCCGGCCACCGCGCCTTCCTCAAGAAGATGGGCCTGCTCGACCGGATGCGAACCGAGCTGCCGGAATCGGCCGCACCGATCCTTCCGCCGCGCTGGGCCGAGATCAACACCATCACCATCGCCTTCGGCCACGGCATCGCGGTGGCGCCGATCCAGGCGGCGGCGGCGGTGGCGGCAATCGTCAACGGCGGCGACCTGATGACGCCGACCTTCCTCAAGACCGACGAGCCGACCGCGCGGGCCAAGGCCAGCCACGTGCTCAAGCCGGAGGCGAGCGAGGCGATGCGCTTCATCATGCGCCTCAACGCCACCGAGGGCTCGGCCAAGAAGGCCTCGATCCCGCTCTACTACGTCGGCGGCAAGACCGGCACGGCGGAGAAGGTCATCAACGGGCGCTACGCCAAGAACCGCCTGTTCACGACCTTTATGGCCGCGGCCCCCATGGACAAGCCGAAATACCTGTTCCTGACGATCATGGACGAGCCGCAGGGCCTGCCCGAGACCGGCGGCTACGCCACGGCGGCGTACAATTCCGGCACGGTGACGGGCAAGATCATCGAGCGGGCCGCGCCGATCCTCGGCCTGGCGCCGCGCTTCGACCCGCCGGTGAAGCCGTTCCCGCTGATGGTGAAGCTCGGCGCCTACCACGCGACCATGGTGGACGGGCAGTGACGGCCTCCTGTACCCGGTCGGCCTGACCCGCACGGACTCTTCCGAGGCTTCTTCCCGATGAGCCAGCCGACGCTCGCCGATCTGTTCCCGGAGGCGGATGCGGCGATTGCCGCCCGCCCCGTCGCCGGCCTCACCGCCGACAGCCGCAGGGTCGTGCCCGGCGGCGTGTTCGTGGCGGTGCCCGGCACCGCCGCCGACGGCCGCCTCTTCGCCGCCGCCGCGGCGGCGGCCGGCGCGGTCGCCGTGGCCGGGGAGGGAGCCCGCCCGGCCGACCTGCCCGAGGCGACGGCCTGGATCGCAGTGGCGGAAGCCCGCCGGGCGCTTGCGCTCGCCGCCGCCCGCCTGTCCGGGCGCCAGCCGGAGACCGTGGTGGCGGTCACCGGCACCAGCGGCAAGAGCTCGGTCGCCGACTTCGTGCGCCAGATCCTGTCGCGCCTCGGCCGCGAATCCGCGAGCCTCGGCACCGTCGGCATCGTCACCAATCGCGGCGCGGAATACGGCTCGCTGACGACGCCCGATCCCGTCACGCTCCACCAGACCCTGGCGCGACTGGCGGAGGAAGGCATCACCGATCTCGCCATGGAAGCCTCCTCCCACGGCATCGAGCAGCGCCGCCTCGACGGGGTCGAGCTGACGGCCGCCGCCTTCACCAATCTCGGCCGCGACCACCTCGATTATCACCCGACCATCGAGGACTACCTCGACGCCAAGCTCCGGCTGTTCACCACCCTGCTGCCGAAGGGCCGCCCGGCGATCGTGAACGCCGACGGCGCCTATGCCGAGCGCGTCGTCGGTGCGGCGGACGCGGCCGGCCACGCCATCCGGACGACGGGGCGCGGCGGCGACTTCATCCGCCTGACCGAGGCCGGCACCGAAGGGTTTTCGCAGGCGCTGACGCTGGTCCATGGCGGCCGGGAATACCGCGTGCGCCTGCCGCTCGTCGGCGGCTTCCAGGTCGAGAACGCCCTGGTCGCGGCGGGCCTCGCCCTGGCGACCCCCGCCGGCGCGGCCGATCCGGCCGGCGTCTTCGCCGCGCTCGAAGGGCTCACCGGCGTGCCGGGACGCATGGAGCGGATCGGCGAGGCGAACGGCGGCCTGTGCCTCGTCGATTACGCCCACAAGCCGGAGGCGCTGGAACACGTGCTGGCGGCGCTCCGCCCCTTCGCCAGCGGGCGCCTCGTCGTGGTGTTCGGCTGCGGCGGCAACCGCGACGCCGGCAAGCGTCCGATCATGGGGGCCATCGCCGAACGCCTCGCCGACCGGGTGATCGTCACCGACGACAACCCCCGCAACGAGGAGCCCGCCGCGATCCGCGCCGCGATCCTCGCCGCCGCACCGGGAGCGGAGGAGATCGGCGACCGGGCGGAGGCGATCCGCGCGGGCGTGCGGGATCTGAAGCCCGGCGACGTGCTGGTGGTGGCCGGCAAAGGTCATGAAACCGGCCAGATCGTGGGGCCACGCGTGCTCCCGTTCTCGGATCACGACACGGTACGCGCCGCGATCGCGGAGTTGAACGGATGACCGACGCCTCCCTCTGGACTCCCGCCGCCCTCGAAGCCGCGACCGGCGGCTCGTTGCGCGGCGAACCGCGCCCGATCGCCGGCGCCTCGATCGACACCCGCAGCCTGGAACCCGGCGACCTGTTCTTCGCCATCCGCGGCGAGGCGCGGGACGGGCACGACTTCGTGACGGCCGCCCTGGACAAGGGTGCGGGCGCCGCCGTGGTCGCCGCCTCGCGCGCTGGCGAGTTCGAAAAGATTGGCCCGGTGCTCGCCGTGCCGGAGGAGGGCGACGACCCGGTGCTGGAGGCGATGCGCCGCCTCGGGCTGGCCGCCCGCGCCCGAACCGGCGCAGCGATCGTCGCGGTGACCGGCTCCGTCGGCAAGACCGGCACCAAGGAGGCCCTGCGTCACGTGCTCTCGGCGCAAGGCGCGACCCATGCCTCCGTCGCCTCCTACAACAACCATTGGGGCGTGCCGCTGACGCTCGCGCGGATGCCGGCGGAGAGCCGCTTCGGCGTGTTCGAGATCGGCATGAACCACGGCGCCGAGATCCTGCCGCTCACCGCGATGGTGCGGCCGGACGTGGCGCTGATCACCACGGTCGAGCCGGTCCATATCGAGCATTTCCGCTCGCTCTCGGCGATCGCCGACGCGAAGGGCGAGATCTTTTCCGGGCTCAAGCCCGGCGGCGTCGCGGTGATCAACCGCGACAACCCGAACTACGAGCGGCTGCTGGCCCATGCCCACGCCTCGCGGGCCGGGCGCGTCATCACCTTCGGCGAGCACGCCTCCGCGGATGTGCGGGCGCAGCGCATCCTGACCCGCCCCGATGTCTCGGTGGTCGACGCCACGGTGATGGGCATCCCCGTCACCTACCAGCTCGGCACGCCCGGACGGCACGTGGCGATGAACTCGCTCGGCGTGCTGGCCTGCATCCACGCGCTGGGCGCCGACCTCGCCCGCGCCGCCCTGTCGCTGGCGGCCCTGAAGCCGCCGGTCGGGCGCGGCGAGCGCACGGCGCTGCGGATCGAGCAAGGAGCTGGGGAAGCCGAGGCCTTCCTCATCGACGAGAGTTACAACGCCAACCCGGCCTCCATCCGCGCCGCCCTGGCGACGCTCGCCAGCATCGAGACCGGGCCCAAGGGCCGGCGCATCGCCGTGCTCGGCGACATGAAGGAGCTCGGTGCGGCCGGCGAGACGCTCCACCGCGAGTTGGCGGATGCGGTCGCGGCCAACGGCATCGATCGCGTCTTCGCCGTCGGCCCGCTCATGGCGCACCTGTTCGAGGCGCTGCCGATGCCGGTGCGGGGTGCAGCCGGCCTCACCGCCGCCGACGTCACCGACGCCGTCCTCGCGACCCTGCGGCCGGGCGATGCGGTGATGGTGAAGGGCTCCAACTCCATGCGCATGGTCCGCATTGTCGAAGCGGTCAAAGCCCGCTACGCGGTCGCGCCGGACCCGCGCGAAGCCTCGCTGAACGCGGTCCGCTGAGCTTACCCCACCGGCCGAGCCATCGCGCCCGGCCGTTCCTTCCGGCCGCGCGCGACGCCGTGCCGGGCGTGTCGACAAAGAACCTGCCGCGGACGGACGAACGCATGCTCTATCTGCTGTCGGAACTGAGCGGCACGCTCACGCCCCTCAACGTGTTCCGCTACATCACCTTCCGCACCGGCGGCGCGCTGTTCACGGCGGGCTTCTTCGTGTTCTGGTTCGGACCCTGGATCATCTCGCTGCTGCGCCTGCGCCAGGGCAAGGGCCAGCCGATCCGCGAGGACGGCCCGGCGACCCACCTGACCAAGCGCGGCACCCCGACCATGGGCGGCCTGATGATCCTGGCCGGCGCGGTCGTCTCGATCCTGCTCTGGACCAACCCGCACAACCACTACGTCTGGGTGACGCTCGCCGTGACTCTCGGCTTCGGTGCGATCGGCTTCTACGACGACTACCTCAAGGTGACGAAGCAGTCGCACAAGGGCTTTTCCGGCCGCTTCCGGCTGCTGCTCGAATTCGCGATCGCGGGCGCGGCCTGCCTGCTGATCGCGATCTACTCGCCGCCCGCCCTGCAGAACCAGCTCGCCTTCCCCGTCTTCAAGGACGCGCTGCTGAACCTCGGCTGGTTCTGGGTGCCGTTCGCCGCCTTCGTGATCGTCGGCGCGGGCAACGCGGTCAACATCACCGACGGGCTCGACGGCCTCGCCATCGTGCCGGTGATGATCGCCTGCGCCACCTTCGGCGTGATCGCCTACCTCGTCGGCAACGTCATCTATTCCAGCTACCTGCAGGTGAACTACGTGCGCGACACCGGCGAGCTCGCCGTGGTCTGCGGCGCGGTGATCGGGGCGGGTCTCGGCTTCCTCTGGTTCAACGCGCCGCCCGCGCAGATCTTCATGGGCGATACCGGCTCGCTGGCGCTCGGCGGCCTGCTCGGCTCGATCGCGGTGGCGGCCAAGCACGAGATCGTGCTCGCCATCGTCGGCGGCCTGTTCGTGCTGGAGATCATGTCGGTGATCATCCAGGTGCTGTCGTTCAAGCTGACCGGCAAGCGCGTCTTCCGCATGGCGCCGATCCACCACCATTTCGAGCAGAAGGGCTGGAAGGAGCCGCAGGTCGTGATCCGGTTCTGGATCATCGCCGTCATCCTGGCGCTGATCGGGCTGGCCACGCTGAAGCTGCGCTGAGCGGCCGAGCGAGCGGCAAATCGAGCGGCAACGTGAGCGGCAAGGCACGAGAGACAGATCCATGACGCCAGCCACCACCTTCGCCGGCCGGAAGGTCGCCCTGTTCGGCCTCGGCGGGTCCGGACTCGCCACCGTCCGCTCGCTGCTCGCCGGCGGCGCCGACGTGCTGGCCTGGGACGACAACGCGGGCAGCCGCGACCGCGCCCGCGAGCAGGGCATCACCGTCACCGACCTCAACGAGGCCGACTGGTCGGGCTTCACCGCCCTGGTGCTGGCGCCCGGCGTGCCGCTGACCCATCCCGAGCCGCACTGGACCGTGGGGCTGGCGCAGGCGGCCGGCATCCCGATCATCGGCGACATCGAGATCTTCTGCCGCGAGCGCGCGGCGCTGGCGCCGGACGCGCCCTTCGTCGCCATCACCGGCACCAACGGCAAGTCCACCACCACCGCGCTCACGGCGCACCTGCTGCGCCATGCCGGCCGCGACGTGCAGATGGGCGGCAATATCGGCACCGCGATCCTGTCGCTCGAGCCGCCCGCGGCAAACCGCGTCCACGTGGTCGAGCTGTCCTCGTTCCAGATCGACCTGACGCCCTCGCTCAAGCCCGGCGTCGGCATCCTGCTCAACCTGACGCCGGACCATCTCGACCGTCACGGCACCATGGAGAACTACGCCGCGATCAAGGAGCGGCTGGTCATGGGCGCGGACCTCGCGGTGATCGGCGTCGACGACGCCTACTGCGCGGCCATCGCCGGACGCCGGGCGGGGGAGCGCATCCGCCTCCACGTCGAGGGCCACGGCGACGCGGCGGGCGACTACGTCTGCAGCGCCGGCACGGTGCGCGGACCGGACGGCGCCGTGATCGCGGAGGTCTCCGGCATCCCATCGCTGCTCGGCGACCACAACCTCCAGAACGCCGCCGCCGCGGTCGCCGCCGCGATCCGGCTCGGCCTCACCGGCGAGGAGATCGCGGCGGGCCTCAGGAGCTTCCCCGGCCTCGCCCACCGGATGGAGCCCCTGCGCCGGATCGGCAAGACGCTGTTCGTCAACGATTCCAAGGCGACCAACGCCGATTCCACCGAGAAGGCGCTGCTGGCCTTCCGCGACATCCACTGGATCGTCGGCGGCAAGGCGAAGGAGGGCGGCATCGAGCCGCTTGCGCCGCTGTTCGACCGCGTCGCCCACGCCTACCTGATCGGCGCGTCGAGCGACGCCTTCGCCGCGACCCTGGAGGGACGCGTGCCCTTCACCCGCTGCGGCACGCTGGAGGCCGCGACCGAGGCGGCGGCCCAGGCCGCCGGCGCGGCCGGCACGGAATCCCCCGTCGTGCTGCTGTCGCCGGCCTGCGCCTCCTACGACCAGTTCCCGAACTTCGAGGTCCGCGGCGACCGATTTCGCGCGCTGGTCGCCGCGCTGCCTGGGCAGGCCGAGGCTTGAGGCCCGAACCCGACCGGTCGGACGCGACGGCGATCCGATTGGGACGCGATCACCGGGCCGTTGGCGTCCTTCTGGCCCGCCGTTAAGACGCGTGCGGTGGCCAGGCCCCCCAAACACGGCCTGCAGCCGCAACGAGGTGCCGCCGGATGACCTTGCAAACGTGGTGGCTCTTCGTCGTCGCCGTCTTCGTGCTCTCCGGGACCCCGGGGCCGAACATGCTCCACGTCATGAAGCGGAGCACGGAGGTCGGCTTTCGACGCTCGATACCGACGATGCTCGGCTGCCTGTCGGCGATCCTTCTCGCCCTGCTGCTCTCGGCGATCGGGCTGGCGGCCGTCCTGACGGCACTTCCCGCCGTGTTCGAAGTCCTGCGCTATCTCGGCATCGCCTATCTCGTCTATCTCGGCGTGAGGGCCTGGCGGGAGGACCCGGCTCCCCTCGTTCTCGCCGAAGGCGCGCCTGACCGGGGGAACCCGCTTCCCCTCTGGAAGCTGTACCGGGACGGGTTCCTGATCGGCATCACGAACCCGAAGCTGCTGCTGTTCGCGACGGCGTTCCTGCCGCAGTTCGTCGACAATGCCGCGCCGCAGGCTCCGCAATACGGGATCCTGCTGGCAACCTTCGGAGTGATCGAACTGGGCTGGTACGCCGTCTACGCCTTCGGCGGCCATTCGCTGGCGCGCCACATCCAGCGCCCGCGCTGGAAGCGCCTGTTCAATCGGATCAGCGGCACCGTGTTCATCGGGTTCGGACTGGCGCTCTTCCAGGCGCGGACCGTATAGGCCGGTCCGCGCCGGACCCGTCACCGGCCTGATCGCGGCGCCTCGGCGAGCGCTCCGTCAGGCGCTCTTGCCCACCGGCCGTTTCTCGGCCGGCGGCTCGGCGGGTTTGGCCTCGGGCGCAGGTTCCCTCCCTTTGCCGACGGTACGGCGGGCGCGGAAGGCCGGCCGGGTCTCCGCCTCCTTCCGCTTCAGCATGGTGCGGAACTCGTCGCGCCGCTCGTGGATCGAGGCGATGACGTGGCCCATCGGCACGCCGACATCGACCAGCACCGCCTCCGAGAGCTGGAGCGAGGCCTCGATCGTCTCCGGCACCGCGTCGTCGACGCCCATCTCGTAGAGCTGCGTGGCGTGGCGCGCGTCGCGGGCGCGGGCGACGATGGTGAGGTCTGGCCGCTCGGCGCGGGCGGCCTGGACCACCGCCTCCACCGCGCGGGGGTTGTCGAGGGTCACCACGAGGGCGCGGGCCGTGGCGATGTCGCAGCGGCGCAGCATCTCGGTGTTGGCGGAATCGCCGAAATAGACCGGGCTGCCGAGCCGGCGCTGCTCGGCGACGCGGGCGGGATCGGAATCGAGCCCGATATAGGGGATGGCGTGGCGCTTGAGCATCTCGCCGACGAGCCGCCCGACCCGGCCGTAGCCCGCGACGATCACCCGGTTCTGCTGCGGGTCCGGCACCGGCTCGGCCCGCGCCCGGCCGAGTTGCTCCCTGGATACCCGCCTGCCGATCCGCCGGCCGATCGCCGCGAGGCCGGGGATCGCGATCATGGTCACGGTGGTGACGATGAGGGCGGCCCCGCCCACCGGCTCCGGCACGAGACCGGCGACCATGGCGCCGCCGATCAGCACGAAGGCGAACTCGCCGCCGGGGCCGATCAGCAGCGCCGTCTCCAGGGCGACCGCGCGGGAGATCCCCATGATGCGGGCCCCCGCCAGCACCACGGCGCCCTTGATCAGGAGCAGCGCCAGCGACAGGCCGAGGATCGCGCCCGGTGCGGCGACGAGCTGGGCCGGATCGAGGTTCATGCCGACCGAGACGAAGAACACGCCGAGCAACAGGCCCTTGAACGGGTCGATCGTCGCCTCGATCGCCCGGCGATACTCCGTCTCGGCGAGAAGCAGCCCGGCAACGAAAGCGCCCAGCGTCATCGACAGGCCGCTGCCCGCCGCGACCAGCGCCGTCGCCACGATGACGAGCAGGCAGGCCGCCATGAACAGTTCGGGCGAGCGGGTGCGCGCCACGAGCTGGAACAGCGGGCGAAGCGCCAAGCGGCCGGCCACCACGATCACCACCAGGGCGACCGCCGCCTGACCGAGCGCCAGGGCGAGCGCGCCGCCGAGATCGCCGCCGTCCTTCCGGCCGAGCACGGCGATGGCGAACAGGATCGGGGCCACCGCCAGATCCTGGAACAGCAGGATCGCGAAGCTCGTGCGCCCGGCCGGGGTGCCGAGCCGCTTCTGCTCGGCGAGCACCGGCAGCACCACCGCGGTGGAGGAGAGGGCGAGCGCCAGCCCCACCAGCACCGCCCCGGCCACCGGCTGGGCGAGCGCGACGAGGATCGCGGCGATCACGGCGGCGGAGGCCGCCACCTGGATCGCGCCGAGGCCGAAGACGAGCCGGCGCAGCACCCGCAGGCGTTCCCAGGACAGCTCGATCCCGATCATGAACATCAGGAAGATGACGCCGAATTCGGCGAGATGCGCGATCTCCGACCGGTTGCCGATGGTGAAGGGGGCAAGCCACGGATGCGCGTCGGCGAAGCGCCCGAGGCCGAACGGCCCGAGCAGCGCGCCCGCGCCGATGAAGCCGAGCACCGGGCTGATCCGCAGCCGGTGGAACAGCGGCACGACGATGCCGGCGGTGACGAGGAAGAGGATCGCCTCCCGGTAGCCGCCAGCAAATGCACCCGTCTGCGCGCCCGCTTGCGCGGCGATCTGGGTTCCGGCCTGCACGGGGTCGGTCATCGGGGCTGTACGCTGACACCTGAAAAGGAGGAGGGCGGTCCGGCGCCCTGCAGCGTCGATGCCGCGGGAGGGTCCGGCCGCATCATGGTCGGCGAGCCGGTGGCGGAGCAACCGTTTTCCGTGGCCCGCCGACGGTTTTCGCGTCCCGGCCTCGGCCCGGGCGAACACGCTCCCCCGCCATCCACCGCTCATCGCCTTGGCCGGCACAACTTCGGCACAATACGCGCTTACGCTCGGGTAACGCGATGTTAGGAGGTGGCGGGTCCGCCGCCTCCGGAGGCCCGCAGCAGTCCAAGAAGCGCATGAATTTCCTCCGCAGACAGCCTCCGAACCGGGACGTGCAGCGCGAGCGGCGCGACTGGGTGCTCGACCAGCAGCGCTGGAAGCACGAGCGCGACATCGAGCGCGGCTACCGCATCAAGTGGGGCTACGTCGCCATCGCCTATCTCGTCGAGTTCATGGTGATCGGCGCCTCGCTCGCCGGCGCGTGGCTGTTCGCGGGCTATTACAGCGACGGCGACGACCGGGCGTTCTACTTCATGCTGCTCGCGCCGCTGGTCTACGCCGCCGTGGAGCTGTGCCGCGTGCCGCTCGGCATCCTGGCGCGCACGCAGCGCTCGTGGTTCGTGAAGGGCTTGGCGATCATCGGCATCGTCTTCGCCGCGGGCGTGACCACCAAGTCGGTGTCGCAGCTCGGCGAGATGATGTTCCATCCGCGCCTGATGGATGCGGCCAAGGCCAAGACCGCGCTCAAGGACGCGCAGGCCGACCGCGACAGCATCGACACGCGCATCGCGGCCGCCAATGCCCGCGTCGAGCAGTACACGACCGAGCTGGAGCAGATCGAGCGGCGCTCGGCCGAGAATTCCTCGCAGCTCGCCGGCCTTCCGGCGCAGCGCTGCGAGCGCGTCTACGGCACCAACAGCCGGGGCGTGCGCTACTCCAACCTGAAATGCGTCACCGACCCGCGCACGGCGACCCTCAACGCCGCGGTGTCGAAGGCGGGCGCCGACCGCAGCGCCATCGTCAAGGAGCTGGAGGAGGCGCGCAAGGCGCGGGGCCTCCTCGACCGGGGCGCCGCCGACCGCAAGGTCGCCGATGCCGAGCAGGCCTACCGCAATTCGGTCAACCGCTCGCAGCTCCACTCCTTCACCGCCATGGTCTACGGCGTCGATCCGATCGACGTGAGCGACGCGCAGGTCCACGCCTTCCTGCGCATCTTCGTGTTCGTGCCCGCGCTCTGCGCCGCCTTCGCCTCGACGATCCTGGCGCTCTCGGCGGTCTCGGTGCGCAAGACCTTCATGGACGAGGACGACCTCGGCGCCGCCGTGAACCCGGAGGCCACGCCCTACCTACTCGCCTCCATCGCCGAGGGCGTGCGCCAGGAGATGGCGCTGGCCCAGCCGAGACCGGTGACGCGCGACGCCTCGGTGATCCCGCTGGAGCGGCGCACGGCCCCGGTGGTACCGCCGCCCCCGCCGCCCGCCAACACCTCCGGCAACGCCCCGACCGGCGTGACCGCGTAAGTTCATAAGTCGAGCGCCCGGCCATGAGCATCCACACCGAGGGCACGCACGAGAACATCGTGCTCGCGCAACACGTCAACGGCCGCCTGCGGGCGGAGGCGCGGATGCACTTCGCCCGCGCCTTCCTGCTGCGGTCGATCGGGGCCGGCGCCTTCTCGGCGCTCGCCGGGATCGGGATCGGCGCCGCCTGCTACGGCTACGCCTACATGAACCAGTTCGAC
This sequence comes from Methylorubrum podarium, assembly GCF_040270385.1. NCBI lineage: Bacteria > Pseudomonadati > Pseudomonadota > Alphaproteobacteria > Hyphomicrobiales > Methylobacteriaceae > Methylorubrum > Methylorubrum podarium. Next base: position 193,478 of record NZ_JBELQE010000085.1, read on the forward strand.
TCGGCGGCGGAAAAGATCGCCAGGGCGATGCAGACGGCCCTCGCCGACGTGACCCTCAAGACCAAGGGCGAGGTCACGCTGACCGACAACACCCTGAAGATCGAGGCTCTACCGGCCCAGAAGGCCAACGCCGTCCCGACGCCGACCAAGGCGCAGCTCGGCACCGACGCGGCCCCGGCCTCGCAGGCCCCGGTGAACACGACCTTCACGGTGTTCAAGCAGGTGCCCTATCTCGACGGGCAGATCGTGACGGGCTGGAACTTCAAGGCCAACGAGGAGCGGCCGTTCCAGCAATATTGCTACTTCTCCCGCCGCTCGAACGAGTCGAAGGGCCAGGTCGAGATCAAGATCGACCTCGCCATGGACGGCAAGACCCTGCCGCAGCCGCAGAAGTCGGACGTGAACCTGGGAATCCTGGCCACCAACTGCGTGTGGCATGACGGGAAGACGCTGTAGGCGGAAGGCACCGGAGCTGCCTCTCCGACCTGTTGCCGAGACACTTCGCGTCGGGTTAGTCCGGCCCAAATCCCTCCCCGACGCGAGGCCCCATGCGCTTCACCGGAACCGAGTCCTACGTCGCGCCGCCCGACCTCACCACGGCGGTCAACGCCGCGATCGTGCTCGAGCGCCCGCTTCTGGTGAAGGGCGAGCCCGGCACCGGCAAGACGGTGCTGGCCGAGGAGATCGCCCGGGGCTTGAACGCGCCGCTGCTGACCTGGAACATCAAATCGACAACGAAGGCGCAGCAGGGCCTCTACGAGTACGACGCGGTCTCGCGACTGCGCGACTCCCAGCTCGGCGACCCGCGGGTCTCGGACATTTCGAACTACATCCGCCGCGGCAAGCTGTGGGAGGCGTTCACCGCCCCGGCCCGGCCGGTGCTGCTCATCGACGAGATCGACAAGGCCGACATCGAGTTCCCCAACGACCTGCTGACCGAACTCGACCGGATGGAGTTCCACGTCTACGAGACCGGCGAGACGATCCGCGCGGAAAACCGCCCGATCGTCATCATCACCTCGAACAACGAGAAGGAGCTGCCGGACGCCTTCCTGCGCCGCTGCTTCTTCCACTACATCCGGTTCCCCGACGCCGAGACGCTGAAGGCCATCGTCGAGGTGCATTATCCGGGCATCAAGCACCGCCTCGTCGAGGAGGCGTTGCGGGTGTTCCTCGAAACCCGCGAGGTGCCGGGCCTCAGGAAGAAGCCCTCGACCTCGGAACTGCTCGACTGGCTCAAGCTCCTCGTCGCCGAGGACGTCGCCCCGGAGACCCTGCGCGAGCGGGATGGCCGTAAGCTGATCCCGCCGCTGCACGGGGCACTGCTGAAGAACGAGCAGGACGTGAGCCTGTTCGAGAAGCTCGCCTTCATGATGCGCCGGGAGGGGCGGGGCGGCTGAACCGCCCCGTCCGCCGCCGGTCAGTTCGTCCGGCGCGAGAGCGAGACCGCGTAGGCGGGCGAGCGGATCGCGAACATCGGGTCGTCGGCCGGGCCGGCGATGCCCTCCGGCAGTTCCACCACCGGGTCGAAGGTCCGCGCGTCGCAGGTGGCGTCCGGCTCGATCGCCGTGATCGCGAGCGTGCCGAGCGCCTCGGTCTTCCGCTGCTCCTCCGGCCACTGGGCGGTCGAATCGCCCGTCGGGTCACCCGGCTCGGCCAGGATCGCGACGAGGTCGAAGCGGGCCGGTCCGCGGCCCAGGCGCTCCTTCAGCTCGTCGGCGTAGAAGCTGTCGGGCTTGGCCCTCAGCTCGTCGTCGCTGAGGCCGGCCTTGTCGGCGGACACGAATTTCAACCGCGCGATCGTCGCCTCGCCCTTCGCGTTCGTGAGCGTGTAGGCGTGGACGCCCCAGTAATCGACGCCCGCGAAGCTCGCCGGCACCGGCCGGGCGTTGAGCCAGGCCGCCTGCCGCGTCGCCTCCGGGTTCGCCGCCGCGAAGGCCTTGATCTTCTCGGCATCCGGCTTGCCGTCCGGCCCCGGCGCGCGGGCCTGGAGGGCGGCCAGAAGCTGCTCCGGCGTGCGCGTCGAGAAGACCGGCGCGGAGATCACCACGAAGACCATGTCGCCGGACGGGTCGCTCATCCGCATGGCGAAGCCGCGGGTGACGGGCTTGGCCTTGTCCGAGACCTTCGGGTTGCTGCCGCCCATGGAGAAGCGGGCCGTCACCGGCACCGCCTTCTGGAAATGGGGCGCCTTGGAGAGGGCGGCGGCCCCGGCAGCGGGGGTGAACTCCCCCTTGAGGCAGACGCCCTTGGCGCCGCTGGCGCGCACGCCGGTATGGTTGCCGCCGGCGGCGAACAGCCCGGCGACGATGGCGGCGGGATCGGCCTCCTCGGCCGCGGCCGGGCCGAGAAGTCCGCCGATCGCGGCGGTGCAACCGAGGAGCATGCGAAGCGGGATCATGGGACACTCTCTCGCTCGAGAATCGCGCGGGGCAGGACGCCCCTCTTCATGAGTTGCGCACAATCTTTTTGCAAGCGTGGTGTCCGTCACGGTGTCGTCATAGGGTCTTCGACGCCCGTCATCGCGATGCGCCCGATCCTGCGGTGACGATCCGGGCCGCCGCCCCATGTAAGGGCGCGTCGCCCACCCGCGTGATGCTCTGCCATGAAGACGAAGAAACTCGGCCGCACCGGCCTCGACATCTCGCCGCTCTGCCTCGGCTGCATGACCTACGGCGTGCCGGAGCGGGGGCCGCATCCGTGGACCATGCCGGAAGAGGAGAGCCGGCCGCTGATCAAGCGGGCGCTCGATCTCGGGATCAACTTCTTCGACACCGCCAACTACTATTCCGACGGCACGTCGGAGGAGATCGTCGGCCGCGCGCTGAAGGACTACGCCGACCGCGATGCCATCGTGCTCGCCACCAAGGTCTACTATCCCCTCAGCGATCAGCCCAATGCCGGCGGGCTCTCGCGCAAGGCGATTTTTTCCGCGATCGACGCTTCCCTCAAGCGGCTGGGCACCGATTACGTCGATCTCTACCAGATCCACCGCTGGGACTACGCCACGCCGATCGAGGTGACGCTGGAGGCGCTCCACGACGTCGTGAAGGCCGGCAAGGCCCGCTATATCGGCGCCTCCTCCATGTTCGCGTGGCAATTCGCCAAGGCGCTCTACACCGCCGACCGCAACGGCTGGACGCGGTTTTCCACGATGCAGAACCACCTCAACCTGCTCCACCGCGAGGAGGAGCGGGAGATGATCCCGCTCTGCGCCGACCAGGGCATCCCGCTGCTGCCCTGGAGCCCGCTCGCCCGCGGCCGGCTGACCCGCGACTTCGACGCCGGGAGCGCCCGGCAGGAGAGCGATCTCGTCGGAAAGCGGCTCTACGACGCCACGGTCGAGGCCGACCGGCAGGTGGTCGAGGCGGTGGCCGAGGTGGCGCGGGACCGCGGCGTGCCGCGGGCGCAGGTGGCGCTCGCCTGGGTCGTCCAGAAGCCCGGCGTGGCCGCCCCGATCATCGGCGCCTCGAAGCCGCAGCATCTCGACGACGCCGTCGCCGCCCTCGACCTCGCGCTGACGCCGGACGAAATCGCGCGGCTCGAAGCCGCTTACGTTCCCCATGCCGTAGTCGGGTTCCAATGATGCGCCGCCTGCTCCTCCTGCGCCACGCCAAATCCGCCTACCCGCAGGGCGTGGGCGACATCGACCGGCCGCTCAATCCGCGCGGGCGCGAGGCCGCGCCGCTGATGGGCGCCTACATCGCCCGCGAGTCGCTGACGCCCGACCATGCCATGGTCTCGCCGGCCCGGCGCACGCAGGAGACCTGGGAGGCGGTGCGGGAGGAGCTTCCCGAGACGTCGATGGAGACGGTGCCCTCGATCTACGAGGCGCCGGCCGGGCGCATCCTCGACGCCATCCGCTCCGCCCCGGCGGAGGCGACGAGCCTGCTCGTGATCGGCCACAATCCCGGCCTCGGCGATCTCGCCCTGCGGCTCGTCGGGGAGGGGCCGAAGGCGTTGCGGAACGATCTGCGTGAAAAGTTTCCGACCGCGGCGCTCGCCGTGCTGGAGTTCGACGCGGACGGCTGGGAGTCCATCGCCGAGGGCGGCGGGCGCCTCACCCGCTTCGTGCGCCCGCGCCAGCTCGCGGCGGAGATGGACGACGATTGACGGGTTTCGGCGAGCCCCGCCGAACCCTTCGCCGCCCCGCGCCGTTCCTTGCTGGAACGGCCGAGCTGACACCGCGTGAGGGAAGACCGGCGTGCTCCTCGAAACGCTCCTCGCCCTGACGATCCTGGCGCCGCGGATCGAGCCCGCGATCGACGCCGCGCGGGCGCGCCTGCCGGCCCTTCCCCGCGGGGCGGCGGCGGAACCCGCGCCCGCGCCGAGCTTCAGCCAGGTGGCGCGGGCCGTCTCCAACTGGCGGGATCAGGCCGGCGAGAACCTCGCGCCGGGCTCGCTCGCCTTCGTCGTCCGGCACGCGGCGAGCGAGCCGGGCTTCGTCGCCCGCTGCGTGCGGCTCAACAATTACTGGTGCATCAAGCAGGCGGGCTGGAGCGGCGAACTCGGCGGCGACGCGGAGGGCCATACGGGCTTCGCCACCGCGGCGGACGGAGCGGATGCGGCGGCGCAGCTCCTTCGCCGCTACCAGCGCGATTTCGGACGGCGCTCGGCGCTCGCCATCGTCCGCCGCTGGGCGCCCGCGGAGTGCGGCCTGCCCCGCCCGGCCGCGGCTCCGGCGGCACGGTCGGCACGGCGGGCGACGGGTGCGGTCTCGAAGACGGTCGCACCGCAGGGCATCGGCGGCACGCTGCGCGCCCGCTTCCTCGCGCGGCACGGGCGGGGCGGGGTGGCACGGGCGGCGCCCTCCGCCGCGGGGGGCTTGCGGGTGCAACCCTGGTCGGCCCGGGCGCGGCTCGCCGGACATCCCGGCCGCGCATCCCGTGCCGTGGCGAGACCGGTTGTGGCGAGACCGGCCGTGTCGGTTCCGAAGCCGGCCGCCGACATCGCGACCGGCATCACCGGGACGACCCGCGACGCCGCCGCGACGCCGAAGGTCGCGCATATGGCGGCGGCCACGTCCGCGCCGCCGGCTTCCGCGTTCCGCTCGTCCGCCTCCCCCGGCGCCGCCAACCCCGCCGCCCTGCTCGCGCCCGACCGGCTGGCGGCGGAAGCGGCAGCCTTGCCCTCGATCGCGGCCTCGCTGCCGAAGGGCAGCCTGCTGGATCTCAGCCTGCCGGCCCCGGTCTGCTCCAACGACGAGACCCGCATCCGCAACTACGCCGCGCGGATCGCCGGCAGCGTCGGCCTCAAGCCCGACGACGACCTGCGCCTGTTCCACGACGACGGCCGGCCGACCGCCAACCTTCTGCCGGTGATGCTGGCCATGTCCTCGGTCGAGCTCGGCACGCTGCACGCCTCGAAGGCGCTGGTGAGCGCGGCGATCGCGCGGCTCGAGGCACGCCTCTCCGGCACCGCCTCGTCGGACGCCCGGCCGAACCCCGCCCTCTAGACCCTCACCCCGCGGCGCGCGGCCGTGTCCCGACGCGGAGCGACCAAGGTTAGGGGAGAAGCACTACTCCCAAGGAGGCAGATGATCGGCTTCGTCCCGCTGATATGGTCGCGACATCGTCTGTCGGGAGCTTGAGGGAAACCGGCCGCAAGACCGGCCCGCGCACTCCCGGCGACGCGATGACTCTCCTGCTCGTCGCTCGAAGGCAGGTGTGCCTCATCGGACGCCCGATCGCGCAGAGCGCCCGGTTCGAGCCCGGCGGTGCGGCGGGAGTCCTGTGGGGGATGCCCGGCGGATCGTGCATCCGCCCCGGCCCTCGCCGACGCGCCGCACGGCCAGACGAGGATTCGGGATGTCCTGCATCGACGGCGAGGCTGTCTTCCAGTCGACGGCGATCCGAAGCGCTGCACCCGGTGCGGCCGGGGAGGGGCGGCAATCCGTGCCGCCGGCGACGCTGACGCCGGAGGAGTTGCAGGAGGTCTTCCGGCATCAGCTCGACGCCGTGTGCCGGGTCGTGGAGGAGCAGCTCCGGACGCTCACGCGGACCTTCGCGGCGGAGCGGGCGCCGCGGCCCGAGCCGCGGCCGTCTCCGGCCCTGCCGGCGGCCGATCTCGGTGCGCCGCGGTCCCTCACCGACGGCGAGGCGGAGATCTGGCTCGCCGCGCAGTTCGGCGCGGACGCCAACGCCGCGATGACCGAGATCGTCACCCTGCGACTCGACGGGCCTCTCGACGCCGGTCGCTTCCTGTCCGCGGTGCGGTCGGTCATCGCTCGCCACGGCGCCCTGCGCAGTCGCTTCTCCCCGAGCGGCGAGACGGTGCGGGTCGATCCCGCAGGGTTCGTGCCGGTGCACCGGGCCGACCTGTCGCGCGAGGCCGAGCCGGAGGCCGCACTCTCCGCGCAGCTCCACGCGCTGGCGGGCCTGTCGTTCGACCCCGTCGCCGGTCCGGTGGCGCGGGCCGACTTCGTCCGCCTCGGCGAGCGGCGGCACGTCCTCGTCCTCTCGGCCCACCACATCGCCTGCGACGGCTGGTCCTTCGCGGTCCTGGCCGAGGAGATCGCGAGCGCCTACCGCGCCGGTCCGGAGCGGCTGGCGCCGGCCCCGCGGGCGGAGGGCCGTGCGCCGTCGGAGGCGGGTCGGGCCCTGGCCTACTGGTCCGACGTCTTCGCGCGCCTGCCCGATCCGCTCGACCTGCCGGCCGACCATCCGCGGCCGAAGCTGCGCGGCTTCGCCGGCGACACGCGCAGCGCCGTCCTGCCGCCGCCGCTCGTCGCCGCCCTGAAGGGGCTCGCGTCCCGGCAGGGGCAGACGCTGACCGCCACGCTCCTCGCCGCCTTCCAGGTGCTGCTCGCGCGCCTCTCGGGGCAGGACGACCTCGTCGTCGGCGTGCCGGTGGCCGGGCAGCCGCGCCTCGGCGAGCCCGGCCTCGTCGGGCACCATGCCGACCTGCTGCCGCTGCGGGCCCGGCTCGACCCGGACGAGCCCTTCGCCGCCCATCTCGCCCGCACCGGCGCCGCCCTGGCCGAGGCCGCCGTCCAGGCCGACTGCACCCTCGGGCGTCTGCTGCGCCACCTCGACCGGCCGCACGATCCCGCCCGCCCGCCGCTGGCGCAGGTGCAGTTCAACCTCCAGCGCTTCACGGACGGGCTCGATTTCGGGGCGGGCCTGCACGGCAACCTCGCGCCGGCGCCGAAGCGCTTCTCGACCTTCGAGCTGACGTTCAGCCTCAGCGAGACGGCGGACGGCCTGACCCTCGACGCCACCTACAACCGCGCCCTGTTCGAGGCCGCCACGATCGAGCGCTGGATCGGGCACTACATCACCTTGCTCGGGCATCTGGCTCAGGATCCCGCCGAGGATCCCGCGCAGCCGGTCGGACGCGTCCCGCTGCTTGATGCGGCCGGGCGGCGGACCATGCTGGTCGAGTGGAACGCCACAGAGAAGGCGCATCCGCTCGAAGTCGGGGCGATGCGCGCCTTCCGGCTTCACGCCCGGCGCCACCCGGACCGGATCGCGATCCGCTTCGGCGACGAGACCCTTTCTTACGGCGCCCTCGACCGCTGGGCCGACCGCGTCGCCGCGTCCCTGCAGCGCGGCGCACTGCCCGAGGGCGCCCGCGTCGGCCTCCTCATGCGCCGCTCGCCCGGCCTCGTCGCGGCGATGCTCGGCGCCCTCCGCGCTGGCATTCCCTACGTCCCCCTCGACCCGGCCATGCCGTCCGCCCGCCGCGCGGGGATCGTCGCCGATGCCGGGATCGGCGCGATGCTTACCCTCGCGGCCGACCGCCCGCTCCTGCCGGAGGGCGGCCCGCGGGTGATCGAGGTCGACCGGCTCGACGGGCCGGTGCCGGCACGCTTCCCGCGGGTTCCGGCGGACCGGGCCGCCTACCTGATCTACACGTCGAGCACGACCGGCGCGCCGAAGGGCGTCGAGGTGCTCCATCGCGGTCTCTCGAACCTGCTGTTCGCGATGGCGCGGACGCCGGGGCTCGGCCGCGACGACCGCCTCCTGGCGGTGACGACGGTGACCTTCGACATCGCCGGTCTCGAATTGCTGCTGCCGCTGATCCGCGGCGCCGAGATCGTGCTCGCCTCCGCCGAGGAGGCGCGCGACGGCCACGCGCTCCTCGACCGGCTCGAACAGAGCGCGGCCACCGTGCTCCAGGCGACGCCGATGACGTGGCGGCTCCTGCTGGAGGCGGGCTTCCGCTCCCGCCCGGGCTTCAAGATGCTGTGCGGCGGCGAGGCCCTGCCCCTCGATCTCGCCCGGCGCCTCACCGAGGGCGGCGGCGAGTTGTGGAACCTCTACGGGCCGACGGAGACGACGATCTGGTCGTCGGCCGCGCGGATCGATCCGGGCGAGGGGACGGTCACGGTCGGGCGGCCGATCGACAACACCAGCCTCTACATCCTCGACGGGCAGGGCGGGCCGGTGCCGGTCGGCGTCACCGGCGAGTTGCTGATCGGCGGCGCCGGGCTCGCCCGCGGCTATCTCGGGCGGCCGGACCTGACGCAGCGCAGCTTCATCGCGAGCCCCCTGCCGGAATGCGCCGGGGCGCGGCTCTACCGGACCGGCGACCGTGCCCGCTTCCGGCCGGACGGGCGGGTCGAGATCCTGGGACGGGCCGACCACCAGATCAAGCTGCGCGGCTACAGGATCGAACCGGGCGAGATCGAGGCGGTGCTGCTGCGCCAGGCCGGGCTGCACGCGGTCGTGGTGCTGCGGCCCGACGCGTCGGGCGAGGATCGCCTCGTCTGCTACTTCGTGCGACCGGAGGGCGAGGCGGCCCCGACCCTGCGAAACCTGCGCGCCGTGCTCGCCCGCGAGCTTCCGGACTACATGATCCCCTCGCAATGGGTCCGCCTGTCGGAACTGCCGCTGACGGCGAGCGGCAAGATCGACCGCAAGGCGTTGCCCGCCCCGGAGGCGCGCCCTCACGGCTTGGCCGCCGATGCGGCCGCGGAGCCGGCGGCGGCGGCACCGCTTGCCCTCAAGCCCGCGCCGGAGCCGGTCCGGATGACGGAGGACGGCGTCGAGGCCAAGCTGACGGCGATCTGGCAGGAGGTGCTGGGCCTCGCCGCCGTCGCGCGGGACGACGACCTGATCGGCCTGGGGGCGGATTCGCTCAGCGTGTTCCGCATCGTCGCGCGAGCCCGGCGGGAGAACCTCCCGGTCGGGGCGGGCGACCTGTTCCAGGAGCGCACCATCGCCCGGATCGCGGCCCTGCTCCGCGGACGCCTCGGGGAGGGCGGGGAATCGCCGGATGCCCCGCGCGCACCGATCGCGCCGATCCGGCGCCCCCGGCCCGCGGATGCCGAGCGCGCCGCGGTGGGTCAGGCGTGAGGGCGGACGGAATGCGGCATTTCACCCAGGAGACGCCCGCCGTGGCGGGCGAGGCCCATGGCGGCGAGGCCTTCACCGCCCGCTGCTCCCACAGCCAGACCCGGTTCTGGCTCCTCGACCAGTTGCGGCCGGGCGACCCGAGCCTGCACGTCGCCGCCCGCTGGCGCATCGCCGGGCGGCTCGATGCCGAGATCCTCGTCCGCAGCTTCCGCATCCTTCTCGACCGGCACGAAGCCCTGCGCACCTCGATCGTCGGGGAGGGCGGGCGGCCGGTGCAACGGATCGCCGCGACGGTCGCGCTGCCCTTCTCCGAGATCGACCTCTCGGGCCTGCCCGGCGACCGCCTGGACGAAGCGCGGACCATCGCCGATTCGGAAGCCGGGAAGCCGTTCGAACTGGCGCGCGCGCCGCTCCTGCGGCTGACGCTGCTGCGGCTCGGGCGCGGCGATTCGCTTCTGCTTGTCACCGCCCATCACAGCGTCTGCGACGGCTGGTCGATGGTGGTGCTGGCACGGGAATTCGTCGCGATCTACGGCGCGCTGATCCGCGGGCAGGCTCCGGCTCCGGCGCCGTCGGCCCTGCACTACGCCGACTTCGCCGAGTGGGAGACCGCGCCAACGACCGCCGCAGCAGCGGAGCGCGACCTCGCTTTCTGGGCGCGGTCGCTGCGCGACCTCACGCCGTTCGAACTGCCGCCGGACCATCCCCGCCGCCCCGGCCGCGAGCGCCGCTTCGCCGCCGAGACCCGCCTGCTTCCCGCCGCGCTCGGGTCGCGCCTGGAGGCCTATGCGCGGGAGCACGGCGCCACCCCCTTCGTCCTCGCCTGCACGATCCTGTTCGGGCTCCTGAGCGCGCGCACCGGGCGCGGCGACGTCGCCATCGGCACGCAGGTGCTCGGACGCGACGAGATCGAGTTGGAAGGGGTCGTCGGCAGCTTCGTCAACACGCTGGTCCTCCGGGCCGTTCTCGGGCCGGGGCAGAGCTTCGCCGAGCGGCTCGCGGCGACGCGGCGGACGATCCTCGAAGCCTGCGACCACGCCCTCGCCCCGTTCGACCGGGTGGTGCAGGCTCTGGCGCCCAGTCGCGACGGCCTGCGGCCGCCGCTGATCTCGGTCAACATCCGGCTGCGCCCGGCCCCCGGGCCGCCGCGGCCCCCGGTCGAGGGGACCGCCCCGATCCGCCTCGTCGATCTCGACTTTGCCGCGAGCGGCAGCTTCTTCGATCTCGATCTCGAGCTTGCACCGTCCGAAGCGGGCTGGCGCCTGATCTGCGAGTACGATGCCGGCCTCTACGAGGCGCGGACCGTGGCCGGCCTGCTCGCGGATTTCGAGCGCGCCGCCTGCGCGGCGGTCGGCGCGCGCCTGCCGGATCCGGCCCCCTTCGCGAGCGGTGCCTCGGGGGGTGCGGCGAGGGAAGTCTCCGAGGGTGCCTCTCCGGATCGCCCCGCGGAGGCCGCCCCCTCCGTTGAACGCCGAACCGGAGGGTCTCCGGAAACGGGCGGCGGGTCCGCCGACCTTCTGCCCGGGATACGGGCGATCTGGCGCGAGATGCTGGACCGCCCGGACCTCTCCGACGACGACGATTTCTTCGCCTCCGGCGGCCACTCGCTGCTGGCGGCTCGCGTCGTCGCCCGGATCGAGGCGGAGACGGGCCGTTCCGTTCCGCTCTGGTCCTTCTTCGAGGCGGGCACGGTCGCCCGCCTCTGCGCCCTGCTCGCCGGCGAGGCGACGGCGGGGGTGCGGCACCGCTCGCTCCAGGAGGCGAAGGCCGCGGAACGGCCCGGCTTCACCGCGATCCACCACGCCGCGGCCGACCAGGAGCTCTACCGGCCCCTGGCCGACGCCCTGGGCGCGGACCAGCCCTTCGCGACGCTGCAACTGGAGAGCCGGCTTCCGCCGCACGAGGAGACGCTGGAGCGCCTCGCGAGCGCCTACCGCGACGCCATCGAGGCCGCGCAGCCGCGGGGGCCGATCCGCCTCGTCGGGTTCTGCCGCTCCGGCGTCCTCGCCTTCGAGATCGCCCGGCAATTCGCGGAGGCGGGCCGCGACGTCGCCCTCGTCGTCCTGATCGATTGCTGGGAGCCCGGCTATTTCCGGCGCCTCCCGCCGCGCGAGCGGGGCCGGGCCGTGTCCGCCTACCGGCGCGGGCGGCTCGCCGCGCTCCTCCGCCACCTGCGCCGTGAGGGCGCTGGCTACCTCGTCTCGCGGGCGCATCTCCGGCTGCGCTCGAGCCGGACCTGGCGCCGGGTGCGACGCATCCTGCAACGCGCCGGGCTCGCATCCCCCAATCCGGAGGAGGCGTTCTGGCGGCTGACCGACGATCTCGACGCGCTCGCCCTGGCCTACGAGCCGCGCCCGCATTCCGGGCCTGTGCTGATCGTGCGCAGCGAGAGCATCCCGGTCGGCCCGGCCCTCGACCCGATGCTGGGCTGGCGCGCCTTCGCCGAGAACGGCGAGACCGTCAGCGTCCCGGGCTTCGGCCACGAAGGCGCCTTCTCCACCGCCGGGTGCCGGGTGATGGCCGCCAAGATCAGCCTGATGGCCTTGCGGTGATGCCGGCCGTTGCAGGACGACGCGCCGCTTGCATTCCGCCCATCGCCGTGAGTAGCTTTGGTTAACGAATAGCCAACAAATGGGTGGGGGGCGATGACCGGCGTGTCGCTTGTGCTCTGGGGAGCGGCCGGCATCGGCCTGCTGGCGGTGCTGTTTCTTCTCCGCGAACTCAGGAATGCTCCCTACGACGACGAACCCCAACGGCAGCAGGCGTTCTCGGAAGTCGAGAAGCAGAGGTTGCGCTACCTGTCGCTGGATTAGCGAGGCGGGCCGGGGGGTCGCGCCGCGCGGTCATCGCGGGGCGGAGCCGAAGCGATCCAGGGGTCCGCATTATCCGGAGAGGTCGCGATCTGGATCGCTTTCGCTGAGCCTTGCGAGGACGCAGGAGAGGCCGAAGCAATCAGCCGGACCGCATCAAAGCCGTCTCACCGCTCCTTAAGCGCTCTCGCGCTGAGCCCGCAGGCGCGCGGCGAGCGCCGTGCGATAGATCGACAGCAGCGCGGCGGTCGTCGCCGCCTCGGTCCAGTCGCGCAGATAGGCGGCGCGGGCGGCCCGACCCATCCGCCGGGCCTCCTCCGGCCGGGCGCGCAGCCGTTCGATGGCGTCGGCGAGGGCGGCGGGATCGCCCGGCGCCACCAGGAGGCCGGTCACGCCGTCCTCGATGAGGCCGGCGAGCGCGCCGATCCGCGAGGCGATGACCGGCGTGCCCGCGGCGAAGGACTCGGCCACGACCATCGGCAGTCCCTCGTACCAGAGGGAGGGGACGACGAGGGCGACGGCCCGGCCCATCCGGTCCCGCATCTCCGGGCGGGGCAGGGCGCCGAGAAGGGTGAGCCCCGGCGCGCCCTCCAGCATCGCCCGCAGCGGCCCCTCGCCCGCGACGTCGACCGGTGCGGCGAGCCGCGCGGCGGCCTCCTTCAGGACCTCGACGCCCTTCTCCGGGCTGAGCCGGCCGGCATAGAGGATGCCGTCGCGCGGGCCGTCGTGCGGCGGGCCGGGGTCGGGCAGACCGTTCGGCTTCACGAAGATGCGGTGCGCGGGCAGCCCCGCCGCGACGAAGCGGCCGCGGGCGAATTCGGTGAGTGCGACGAAGGCATCGACGTCCCGCGTCCAGGTGCCGGCCCGGCGGTGCCGGTCGATCATCCGCGCCACGGCGAACGTGCCGATCCGCGAGCCGCGGTAGCAGGCGTGACGCACGGCCGCGTAGGAGGAGCCGGTGAGGCAGGTCTCGCAGGGGGCGCCGTCGCGCATCAGCATGGCGCCGGCGCAGGCGAGGCGGAAATTGTGCAGCGTCTGCACCGTCACCGGCCCGAGCGCCCGCACCGCCCCGTGCATGGCCGGCGAGACCAGGGGGAAGGTGTTGTGGGCGTGGACCACGTCCGGCCGGAAGCGCTCCACCGCCGCGACGACGCGGGCCACGCCGCGGGGCGCGTGCGGCGCCTCGAACGCCGTGCGCAGGCGATCGAGCGGGGTGCGGATGTCGTCGTTGTGGAAGGCCAGCGTCTCGACCGTGCAGCCGGCCGCGGCGAGTGCGGCGGCCTCGTGCTCCACCACCGCGTCCTCGCCGCCCCGGATCTGGTAGTGGTTGTGGACGATGAGGACGCGCACCCCTCCGCTCCCTACGACCGGCGCGGCGCGGGCTGCCGCACCATCTTCCAGAGGAACACAGGGGCCATCACGAGGTAGCGCCGCCACAGCCGCCGGGGCTCGCTGGCGAGCCGGTGCAGCCATTCGAGGGCGAGCACCTGCATGATCTTCGGCGCCCGCTTGACCGCCCCGGAATGGAAATCGAAGGCGGCGCCGACGCCGATCAGGACCATGCCGGGCAGGCGGTCGAGATGGTCGTTCATCCAGATGTCCTGCTTGGGCGTCGACATGCCGACCCAGACGATGTGGGGCTCGGCGGCCCTGATCGCATCGGTGAGTTCCGCGTCGCGCTCCGGCGAGACGGCGCCGAAGGGCGGGCAGGCGAGCCCGCAGACCTGCGTGCCGGGATATTTGCGGGCGAAGTTGGCCGCGACCTGCTCGGCCACCCCCTCCTTGCCGCCGTAGAGGTAGTGGCGGATGCCCGTGTTCTGGGTCGCGGCAAACATCTCTTCCATGAGCGAGGGACCCGGCACGCGGCCGGTGCCGTGGGCGCGGAAGCGGCTGACGATGGTGAGCGGCGCCCCGTCCGGGGTGATCATGCTCGCCCGCTCGTGGGCGGCCCGCAGGTCGGGCTGGTCCTGGGCACACATGATCCCGTGCACGTCGCGCACGCAGACCATGCTGGTGCGCCCCCCCCGCGCCCAGCCGATCAGGGTGCGGACCGCGAACGGCATGTCGATGACGCTCACCGGCACGCCGAGGATGCGGGTCGCCGGCAGGCGGTGCCCCGCCCCGTCGGCGGGGACGAAGTGGGGATCGTTCCGGTTGATCCGCAGCGCGTAGGGGTCCGGCGCCGGGACGGAGGCGGCGTCGCGCATCGGCAGGCTTCCGTCGAACTCAGGCACGATCTCACGCATCGGCGACATGCTCCCGGAACCACGCGTAGGTCGCGGCGATGCCGTCCCGCAGCGGCATCTTCGGCGCCCAGCCGAGCCCTCGCAGCTTGTCCGCGGACATCAGCTTGCGCGGCGTGCCGTCGGGCTTCGTCGGATCGCGGACGATCTCGCCCTCGAACCCGACGACGTCGCAGACGAGGCGGGTGAGGTCGTAGATCGGGATGTCCTCGCCCGAGCCGACATTGACGTGCTCGGCGTCCGAATAGGTCCTCATCAGGTAGACGCAGGCGTCGGCGCAGTCGTCGACGTGCAGGAACTCCCGGCGGGGCGATCCGGTGCCCCAGATCACCATCTCCTTCGCCCCGTCGCGCTTGGCCTCGTGCGCCTTGCGGATCAGGGCCGGCAGGACGTGGCTCGAGGTGAGGTCGAAGTTGTCGCCCGGCCCGTAGAGGTTGGTCGGCATGGCCGAGATGAAGTCGCGCCCGTGCTGCTGGCGATAGGCCTGGGCGAGCTTGATCCCGGCGATCTTGGCGACCGCGTACCACTCGTTGGTCGGTTCGAGCGAACCGGTCAGCAGGCTCGACTCGACGATCGGCTGCTCGGCGAATTTCGGGTAGATGCAGCTCGAACCGAGGAACAGCAGCTTGGCCACATCCTCGCGGAAGGCCGCCTCGATGACGTTGGCCTCGATCATCAGGTTTTCGTAGAGGAAATCGGCCGGGTAGGTCGCGTTGGCGAGGATGCCGCCGACCTTGGCCGCCGCCAGGAACACCGCGTCCGGCCGCCGGTCCCGCATCCAGGCGCGCACGGCGGCCTGGTCGCGCAGGTCGAGTTCCGCGCGCGTCGCGGTGAGGATCTCGCAATCCTCGTCGCGAAGGCGGCGCTTCAGGGCGCTGCCGACGAGGCCGCGATGTCCGGCCACGAAGACGGTCTTGCCCGCCAGGCTGTTCATCGGTTCGGCCCTCACAGAAGCGGGTTGGAATCGGTCGGCGCCGGGTTCTCGCGGTACCACGCGACCGTGCGCTCGATGCCCTGGACCAGGGAGACGGAGGGCGCGTAGCCGATCGCCCGCATCTTGCCGATGTCGGGGCAGCGGCGCGGCGTCGCCCCGGCGGCGGCCGGTCCGGCGACGAGCTCGACGCGGACCCCGAGCGCCTCCGCGGTGATCCGGGCGAGGTCGCGGATCGCCACCTCCTCCATCGAGCCGATGTGGTAGACGTTCATGCTCTCGCCCGAACGCCACATCCGGACGATGCCGTCCACGACGTCGTCGACGTAGCAGAAGGCCCGCGTCTCGCTGCCGTCGCCCTGGAGCGTGATCGACCCGCCATCGCCGGCCGCGACGATCTTCTCGATCAGCTGCGGCACGACGTGCTTCCAGCCCATGTCGGGGCCGTAGACGTTGTGCGGCCGGAAGACCTGGACCTTGCGCAGCTTGTCGCGGCAGTAGTTGAAGGCGATCAGCTCCGAGATCAGCTTCGACCCGCCGTAGGAGTAGCGCGGGTTGAGCGAGTCGGGGATCACCATCTCGATGTCCTCGTCCGTCGGCACCACGCGCGGGGTCTGGTAGACCTCCGCCGAGGAGGCGACGACGAGATCGGGCACGCCGGCCTCGATGCAGGCCTCCGACACGGCGAGCGCGCCGCGCACGCCGACATCGAGCACGAGCTGCGGCTGCTTGTAGAAGTTCTCGGTGCCGTTGACGGCAGCGAGGTGGAACACGCACGTGACGCCCTTCAGCGCCGCGACCAGCGCATCCTTGTCACGCACGTCGAGGGTGGCGCGCTCGATCGCGCCCTGCGCGTCGGCCAGGCGCGAGGCCTGACCGCGGATGTAGTTGTCGATCGCGACGACCTCGTGCCCCTCGGCCAGAAGCGCGCGGGTGAGGTGGGCGCCGATGAATCCGCCCGCCCCGGTGACAGCCAGCCTGCTCATTGAAACTTACCCACGAGGTTGCCCACGGTGACGTAGCGATTTTCCAGAACCTCCGCCGGCATCTCGCTGAGGTTGTTCCAGTAGTCGTAGACGAAGGCGTCGTCCGACATCGTCGCGATGATCTTTTCCAGATCGATCTTCGAATATTCCGGATGGTTGTTGGCGATCACCAGCACGTCGGCGCCCTCGCAGGCGGCGGCGAGGCTGTCGTAGGGCGTCAGCCCAGACGAGATCGCCCGGACATGCTCCATTGGCACGACGCCGTCATAGACGCGGATCTCGGAGAACTGCTCGCTCGCCATCATCTCGCGGATGACGTGGAGCGACATCGATCCGCGCAGGTCGTCGGTCTCCGGGCGGCCCTTGAAGGCAAGCCCCGCGACCACCGCCTTGAACGGCCCGGCGCGGCGCGACCGCAGCCGCTCGACGAGGCTTCCCACGGTCTCCGCCGGCTGGCGCTCGTTGACGAGCCGCGAGGCCGCGGTGATCTCGAGGTTCACCCCCTTGCCGGAAACCGACGAGAGGAGGATGTGCGGGTCCTTCTCCAGGCAGGGCCCGCCGACGAGGCCGGGGGCGGCGACGTTGGTGCGGGTGTAGCCGAGCTTGCCGTAGCGGATCACGTCGTTGGCGTTGATGCCGAGCGCGTCGCAGGCTCGCGCCACCTCGTTGGCGAAGGCGAAGTGCACGTCGCGCGAGGTGTTGTCGACGAGCTTGATCATCTCCGCCGTCTCCGGGCTCGCGACCCGGACGATGGTGTGGGTCAGGCGGCTGAACAGGGCGGCGGCGGCGTCCGAGGCGTCCGGCGTCTCGCCGCCGACGATCTGCGGCAGGTTGATGAGCTCGCGCATGGCGTCGCCCTCGAGCGTCCGCTCGGGGCACATGGCGAGGTGATAGTCGATGCCGGTGCGGTCGAGGATCGGCTTCACCACGCCCGTCGTCGTGCCGATCCGCACCGTCGAGCGCAGGATCACCGTCGCGCCGTCAGAGAAATGCTCGGCCACCTCGCGGGTCGCCTCTTCGATCATGTCGAGGCGCGGCTCGTGCGAGCCGGGATAGAGCGGCGTGCCGACGGTGATGATGTAGTACTCGGCCTGCGGCACGTCCCGCGTCGTGGTGCTGGCGACGAAGCGGCCCTTCTTCACCACGTCGGCGAGCGCCGCCTGGAGCCCCACCTCGGCGAAGTGCGGGACGCCGGCATTGGTCTTCTCCACGACGTCCGGCCGCTTCTCGATGCCGTAGACCTGGACACCGCGGCGCGCGAGGGCGACGGACAGGGTGAGGCCGACGTAACCGAGACCAATGATGACGACGTTGGGAGCTTTTCTCGCGTCCATGATGGGGTCCCGTCTGTGATCGATCTTCGAAATCTCTGACCTGACCTGAAATCCGGCGCGGGGCAGGCGCGGTGTCATCCCCCGGTCCTCGGGCGGCCGGAACCGCCGACGACTGAGTTGTGTCGGTTCAGCAAAGTGCGTGCCTCAGGAAAGTCGTATCAAAACGGGATCGACGGCCCGTTCGCGGACACTCTGATCGCGTCCTGTGAAGATTTTGGGACTTCGAACGGTAAACGATCGGCGTTTGTCGGCCGGAGCATTTGCCCTTTTTTCAATGGAAGCGCGTGAGCGGCCCTGCGCCCCCTCATTCAATCCCGCCATTCCTGCGCGGCCCATAGCCTCAGCCCTGCCTCGCCCCGGCGAGGCAACGCTTCGCCCCGAGCCTCGTTCGTCCTGCCGGAGAGGGCAGGGCGCAGCGGGCGCCGCCCGCACGCGGAGGGAGATGCGGATGCCGGTTCGGATGACCCAGGAAGCGCAGGACGTGATCGACGGCCGGCGGCAGGTGGTGGTGCGGGTTCATTTCGGCCGGCCGGAGGAGGGCCGCGAGGTCGTCGAGGTCGCGGCGACGGTCCGGGTGCCCGCCATCGAGTCGGAGGCTCAGACCGAGGCCGCCGCGCGGCAGATGGCGCGGCGGGCGCTCGAACAGGCGCTGGCGGCCTTCCCGCTCTGAGGACCGCTTCCGGGACGGCGGGCGGGCCTCCCGTCGGAATCGGGCGACAGGCGACGTGTGGTTTCTCACGCCGCGCAACCATCGGGTCGATTTCGCCTTTTCTCGCGCTTCACTTGCGGTCCGACCTTCGGGCATGCCTTAGATGCAAGCATGAGTGCCGCGGCCCCGAGGGCGGACGGCCTCGCTCGCACACGCCGCCCCTTCTCGTCCTTCAGGCCGCTCCCGAGCCTGCATCTCGCCCGGGTTGATGTCGTCCAACGCCCTTCTCGCCGCCGCCGCGATCCTCCCCTTCGCGGGCTCCGTGCTCGCAGGCGCCCTGCCGAGCCATGCGCGCACCGCCGCCGCATTGCTCGCCGGGCTCGTGACGCTGACGAGCCTCGGCTGCATCCTCGCGCTCACGCCGCAGCTGGCCGGCGGCAGCACCGTCGTCCACGCGGTCGAGTGGCTGCCGAGCCTCGGCGTCAACCTCGTCCTGCGGCTCGACGGGCTCGCCTGGCTGTTCTGCGTGCTGGTGCTCGCCATCGGCGCGCTGGTGGTGCTCTACGCGCGCTACTACATGGCCGCCGCCGACCCGGTGCCGCGGCTGTTCTCCTACTTCCTCGCCTTCGTCGGCGCGATGCTCGGCATCGTTCTCTCCGGCAACCTGATCCAGCTCGTCCTGTTCTGGGAACTGACGAGCATCGTCTCGTTCCTGCTCATCGGCTACTGGTACGACAACGCCGCGGCGCGTGACGGGGCGCGGATGTCGCTGACGATCACCGCCGCGGGCGGCCTCTGCCTCCTGGTCGGCACGATCCTGATCGGACGCATTGTCGGCAGCTACGACCTCGCCACGGTGCTGGCCTCGGGCGACGCGATCCGCAACAGCCCGCTCTACCTGCCGGCCCTGGTGCTGGTGCTCATGGGCGCGCTCACCAAGTCGGCGCAGTTCCCGTTCCACATCTGGCTGCCCCGCGCCATGGCGGCGCCGACGCCGATCAGCGCCTACCTCCACTCGGCCACGATGGTGAAGGCCGGCATCTTCCTGATGATCCGCCTGTGGCCGGTGCTGTCGGGCACCGAGCAATGGTACTGGATCGTCGGCAGCGCCGGCATGGCGACCCTGCTCGTCGGCTCGTGGAGCGCGATCTTCCAGCACGACCTCAAGGGTCTGCTCGCCTACTCGACCATCAGCCATCTCGGGCTGATCACGCTGCTGCTCGGCCTGAACTCGCCGCTCGCCGTGGTTGCGGCGATCTTCCACACGGTGAACCACGCGACCTTCAAGGCGTCGCTGTTCATGGCGGTGGGCATCATCGACCACGAGACGGGGACGCGCGACATGCGCCGCCTCTCCGGCCTGTGGCGGGCGATGCCCTATACCGGCACCCTCGCCATGGTCGCCGCCGCGGCGATGGCCGGCGTGCCGCTGCTCAACGGCTTTCTCTCCAAGGAGATGTTCCTCTCGGAGGCGGTCGACAACATGGGCGACCACCCGATCCACATCGCCCTGCCGGTACTGGCGACGCTCGCCAGCGCCTTCACCATGCTCTACTCGCTGCGCTTCATCCGCCAGACCTTCTTCGGCCCGCCCCCGCACGACCTGCCGGAGACGCCGCACGAGCCGGTCCGCTGGATGCGCATCCCGATCGAGCTCTTGGTCCTGACCTGCATCGCCATCGGTCTCGTCCCGAACCTGACCATCGGCCCGGCGCTGGCGCGGGCCGTGAGCGCGGTGTTCGGCGCGGACGCCCCGACCTACAGCCTGGCGATCTGGCACGGCTTCAACCTGCCGCTGGTGCTCAGCCTGACCGCCCTGTTCGGCGGCGTGCTGCTCTACGTCCTGTTCGGCAAGCGCATCGACACCAATCCCCGCGGCGGTCCCTGGCTGATGGACCGGCTCGACGGCGGCCGACTGTTCGAGCGGGCGATGACCGGGCTGACCAAGGGCGCCCGCGCGCTGGAGTTGTGGTTCGGCGCCGAGCGGCTCCAGCCGCAGCTGCGCATCCTGTTCCTCGCCGCCCTGCTGGCCGCGCTGGCGGCGGGCACCGCCCGCGGGCTCGACCTGTCGGCGCCGGGCCGGCTCACCCCCTTCGATCCCGCCTTCGCGCTGATGTGGGTCGTCGGTGCGGCCTGCGCGGTCGGCGCGGCGGAGCGGGCGAAGTATCATCGCCTCTCGGCCACGATCTTCGTCGGCGGGGCGGGTCTGGTGAGCAGCCTGACCTTTCTCTGGCTCTCGGCGCCGGATCTCGCCGTGACGCAGATCCTCGTCGAGATCGTCACCACCGTGATGCTGCTGCTCGGCCTGCGCTGGCTGCCGAAGCGCGACGCGGCGATCCCCGCTCCCCCCTCGGAGCGGGCGCGGGCGCGCCGCCGCCGCATCGTCGACCTCTGCATCGCCGCCTTCGCCGGGCTCGGTCTCGCCGGGCTCGCCTACGCCGTCATGACCCGCCCGGCGGGCGACGGCATCGCGCGCTGGTTCATCGAGGAGGCCTATCCGCAGGCCGGCGGGCGCAACGTCGTCAACGTGCTGCTGGTGGATTTCCGCGCCTTCGACACGCTGGGCGAGATCTCGGTGCTCGGCATCGTCGGGCTCACGGTGTTCGCCCTGCTGCGCCGCTTCCGCCCGGCGCCGGACAGCCTCGAGCGGCCGAAGCAGCAGCACAGTCACGACGCCTACGACCGCGCCCGCGAGGGCCGCAAGCCCGGCGACACCGCCGCCGACGCGCTTCTCGTGCCGCGGGTGGTGATGACGTGGCTGTTTCCCTTCATCATCCTCCTGTCGCTGCACCTGTTCCTGCGCGGGCACGACCTGCCCGGCGGCGGCTTCGCGGCGGGCATCGCGCTCACCATCGCCTTCATCCTGCAATACATGGCCTGCGGCGCGCAGTGGGTGGAGGAGCGCCTGCGGATCCAGCCGATCGCCTGGATCGGTCTCGGCCTGCTGATCGCGGTCGCGGCGGGCGCGGCCTCGTGGGTGTTCGGGCGGCCCTTCCTCACCGCCTACTTCGCCTATTGGGAGCTTCCTCTGCTCGGAAAGGTGCCGGCGGCGAGCGCCCTGGTGTTCGATCTCGGGATCATGGTGCTGGTGGTGGGCGCGAGCGCCCTGATGCTGGTGGCGCTCGCCCACCAATCCCTGCGCCGCACCCGCAGCAGCGAGGCGGAAACGGAACAGGCCGGCGAGGAGACGGCGTAATGGAGATCGTGCTGTCGGCGGGAATCGGCATCCTGGCCGCCTCCGGCGTGTGGCTGATGCTGCGCCCGCGCACCTTCCAGGTGGCGCTCGGGCTGTCGCTGCTGAGCTACGCCGTCAACCTGTTCATCTTCGCCATGGGCCGGCTCACCGTCGGCGCGCCGCCGGTGCTGGGGAAGGGCGCCGAGGTCGTCTCGGTCGACGATCCGGTGCCGCAGGCGCTGGTGCTCACCGCGCTGGTGATCAGCTTCGCGCTCACCGCCCTGTTCCTCGTCGTCCTGCTCGCCGCCCGCGGCGTCACCGGCAATGACCACGTCGACGGCCGCGAGCCGCATCACGCCGAGCCGACCCCGGAGAACCCGCATCCATGACCGCGCCTCTCCTGAGCGGCCCCGGCGCGGTCCTGTGGTCCGACCATCTCATCGTCCTGCCGATCGTGCTGCCGATCGCGGTCGCCGGGGCGATGTTCCTGATGGACGAGCGACGCCACCGGCTGAAGGCGGCGCTCAGCCTCGGCACGGTGCTGGCGATGCTCGCCACCGCCCTCGTCCTCGTCGCCCGGGTGACCGCGGCGCCGGAGGTCTACCGCCTCGGCGACTGGGCGGCGCCCTACGGCATCGTGCTAGTGGCCGACCGGCTCTCGGCCATGATGCTGACGCTGGCGGGCGTGCTCGGGCTGTCCGCCCTCGTCTTCTCCTTCGCCCGCTGGGGCCGGGCGGGGCCGCGCTTCCACGGCCTGTTCCTGCTGCTGCTGATGGGGGTGAACGGCGCCTTCCTCACCGGCGACGTGTTCAACCTGTTCGTGTTCTTCGAGGTGATGCTGGCCGCCTCCTACGGGCTCGTCCTGCACGGCTCGGGCGAGAGCCGCATCCGCGCGGGGCTCGGCTACATCGCGGTCAACCTCGTCGCCTCGCTGTTCTTCCTCGTCGGCGTCAGCCTGATCTACGGCACCATGGGCACGCTCAACATGGCCGACCTCGCCCGGCGGCTCGCCAGCCCGCCGGCGGAAGCCGGCCTGTTCGAGGTCGGCTGCTCCGTGCTCGGCATCGCCTTCCTGATCAAGTGCAGCGCCTGGCCCCTCGGCTTCTGGCTGCCGACCACCTACGCCGCCGCGACCGCCCCGGCGGCGGCAATCCTGGCGATCCTCAGCAAGGTCGGCGTCTACGTCGTGATCCGCCTGAGCCTGCTCCTGTTCGGGGCCGGCAGCTCGGAGGGCTTCGGCCAGGGCTGGATCCTCGCCACCGGGCTCGCGACGATCGCCTTCGGCACGGTCGGCATCCTCGCCGCGCGCGACCTGACGCGGGCGGCGGGCTACGCGGTGATGATCTCCTCGGGCACCGTGCTGGCCGCCCTCGGCACCGGCAGCGCCGGAGCGCTCTCGGGGGCGCTCTACTACCTCGTCGGCTCGACCTTCGCCGCCGCCGCCCTGTTCCTGCTGGCCGAGATCCTCCAGCGCGGCCGCGACCCGGCGGACGCGGCCCAGCCCGTCTTCGCCGACGAGTACCGCGATCCCTTCGACGATGCCGGCGCCACCGAGATCGGCCGGGCGATCCCCGCCACGGTGGCGATCCTCGGCGGCGGCTTCCTCGTCTGCACGCTGATGCTCGCCGGCATTCCGCCGCTCGCGGGCTTCGTCGGCAAGCTGGCGATGTTCTCGGGCCTCGCCTCCGGCACGATGACCGCGCCGGCCTGGTGGCTCATCGCCGTGCTCACCCTGTCGAGCCTCGGCACCCTGATTCCCCTGGTCCGGCTCGGCATCTTCAGCCTCTGGGTGCCCCACGACGACCCGCAGCCGGTGCTGCGCACGCCGGAACTCGCGAGCCTCGGCGTCCTGCTCGCGGCCTGCCTCGCGCTCGCCCTGTGGGGCGGGCCGGCGCTCGCCTATACCGAGGCCACCGTGCGCTGGCTGTCGCAGCCGCAGGACTACGTCCGCGCCGTGCTCGACGCGGGCGTGGGCAAAGGGGCGAGCAAGGGCGCGCCGCAGAGCAAAGCAGGAGCGGGGTCATGAGCGCGCTCCTGCCCCACCCCTTCCTCTCGGCCGGCCTCACCCTGATGTGGCTCGTGCTGAACGCGCCGCCGAGCCCCGGCAACATCGTGCTGGCGCTCCTCATTGGGTTGACCGTCCCGGCCGTGATGCGGGCGCTGCGCCCGACGCCGGTCCGGGTGCGCCGCCCCGGTCTCGCCGTCCGGCTGCTGTTCACCGTCCTCACCGACATGCTGCGCTCGAACATCGACGTGGCGAAGATCATCCTCGGCCTGCACCGCGGCGAGCGGCGCACCGGCTTCGTCTCGATCCCCCTCGACATGACGTCGTCCTTCGGCCTCTCGGTGCTGTCGATCATCCTGACCGCGACGCCCGGCACCCTGTGGGTCCAGTACGATTCCCATAGCGGGCGCCTGCTCATGCACCTCCTCGACGCCGCCGACGGCGAGGACTGGGTCCGCCGCGTGAAGGACCGCTACGAGCGCCCCCTGATAGAGATCTTCGCGTGAGCGCCGCCACCGTCCTCGACTGGGGCCTCGGCCTCGCCCAAGGCATGCTGGTGCTGGCGATGGCGCTGGCCGCGTGGCGGATGCTGCGCGGCCCCCGCGCCCAGGACCGCATCCTCGGCCTCGACACGCTCTACCTCAACGGCATGCTGGCGATCGTCGTCCACGGCATGCGCACCGGCAGCGGGCTCTATTTCGAGGCGGCGCTGATCCTCGGCATGATCGGCTTCACCGCCACCGTGGCGCTCGCCAAGTTCCTGATGCAGGGCGAGGTGATCCGGTGAACGGACCCGACCTGCCCGCCTGGGCGGCCTGGATCGTCGTGGGGCTGGCGCTCGCCGGCGCCGGCTTTTCCCTCACCGGGGCGCTGGGGCTGATCCGCCTGAAGACCTTCTACGAGCGCGTCCACGCCCCGACGCTCGGGGCCACGCTCGGCGCGTTCCTGATCCTGACCGGCTCGATGCTGCTGCTGTCGCTGGTCGAGGGCCACATCGTCCTGCGCGACGTGCTGATCGGCCTGTTCATCACCCTCACCACGCCGGTGACGATGCTGCTGCTCGCCCGCGCCGCCGCGCACCGCGACCGCACTGAGAAGAACCCGAAGGCGCCGCCCGAGCCGTGATGTCTTCGGTTCGCGCCTGACGATCCGGTCCGGGGATCGCGAGGCCCGGCGTCGCGTGCCGATTTGGAGCCTGCCGCGTCGTGGAGCGGGGCGTGTCCGGTCTCGGAAGCGGGCATTAGCGCCGGCTTCGTTCGAGCGATACACTGGTCCAGTCTCAGCAGCACATTGCCCCTTGAGCCATTATACTGTCTTTACGTCGCAAAATTTCGCTTTCATTAATCGGTGTGCATTAGGCTTCCAACGTTCCCTGAAAAGACTGCTAGTCTCCGTGCGGCACGATTGCAGAGGCTGACCATGTTGAAGATCAACAACCTCAAGATCATCATCAAGCTGGCTATTCCAGCACTGATTTTGGCCCTTGCCGCCGGCAGCGTCGTATTCGTCGCGCGCGTCAATCTCACGACGCTTGAGGAGAACACGCGGCACATCATCGACGTGGATTCGACACGCGCCATCGTCGCGCTGCAACTGGAAGCCGCCGTCGATGAGGCGGTCATTCAGGAGAAGAACATCATCATCGAGACCGATGCGGCCGTCATGGCGGAGCATCTCGCGCTGTTCAAGGCGAGCAAGGAGCGCGCTCTCGCGGCCATCGATCGACTCATCGCCCTGGCCGACACCGAGACGCGCCGGACGACGAACATGGGCATCAAAGCGAGCCTGCTCGACTTCTTCACAGTGGCGGAGCGTTCCGTCGCCCTTGGGCTGAAGAACGAAACCGACGCGGCGACGAAGGTGTCCAACCTCGAAGTCCGTCCCGCGCGGACGAAGATCGCCGCTGTGATGAACAAGCGGGTCGAGGCCAACCTCGACGACCTCAAGGCTGCGAAGGCCAGGGCGACGGAGACGGCCGAAGGTGCGCGGCGGATTCTCACGCTCGGCGCGGCGATCGGATTGGTGATCGCGTTCGGCCTGCTCGCCGCGATCGTCATCCTGGGCATCACCCGTCCGCTCGGCAATCTCGTCGCCGTCCTGCAGCGCATGGCTGAGGGCGAGATCGACTCGGAAATCAGAGAGGCCGCGCGGGGTGACGAGATCGGTGCGGTCGGTCGCGCCGTGGAGGGCATCAAGGCCATGGTGGCCCGCAAGGCTGCCGAGGAGGCCGAGGTCAAGCGCCGCGCGGATGCCGCCGCCGCGGCCGAGCGGCGGCGCACGATGATCGAGCTGGCGGACGGCTTCGAGCGCGCCGTCGGCGGCATCGTCGGCACGGTGTCGTCCTCGGCCACCGAGCTGCAGGCCACGGCTCAGCAGATGACGGCGAGCGCCACCGAGACGGCCTCGCAATCCACCACCGTTGCGGCGGCGGCCGAGGAAGCCGCCTCCAACGTCAACACGGTCGCGGCGGCCGCCGAGGAACTCGGCACCTCCGTTGAGGAGATCGGCCGCCAAGTGCACGGTTCGGCGGGCCTCGCACAGGCCGCGGTCGGTGAGGCCGACCAGACCACGCATCTCGTCCAGGCCCTGAAGACGACCTCGGCCCGGATCGGCGACATGGTTGGTCTCATCTCGAACATCGCCTCGCAGACCAATCTCCTGGCGCTGAACGCCACGATCGAGGCGGCGCGCGCCGGCGACGCCGGCCGGGGTTTCGCGGTCGTGGCCACCGAGGTGAAGGAATTGGCCGGCCAGACGGCCCGGGCCACGGAGGAGATCAGCGGGCAGATCGGCGAGATCCAGGGCGTGACGGACCAGGCCGTCTCCGCGATCGGGGCGATCTCGAGCCGGATCCGGGAGATCAACAGCGTGGCGGCCAGCATCGCCGCCGCGGTGGAGCAGCAGGGAGCGGCCACGCAGGAAATCGTGCGCAACGTGTCGCAAGCCTCGGTCGGCACCGCCGAAGTGACGCGCAACATCACCGGCGTCGCGCAGGCCTCGGAGGAAACGGGGGCCGCGGCGAACCACCTGCTCTCGTCGGCTTCGCAACTGTCGCAACAGTCCGAACACCTGTCGGCGGAGGTACAACGCTTCCTCGCCACCGTGCGCGCCGCCTAGAGCCCGCGCTCCGAAACGGCGGACAGGGACGGGTGTCCGACCTGTCCGCACCAAGCTCGGACACATTGCATTTCGTCATCGATCGAAGTGCTTCGGTCTGTCCGCAGACCGGACGCGGCTTCGCCGCGGCGCGCTCTAACCCCGTAGACGCGCCACCGCCGCCTTCCGCACCCGGCTCGCGTAGAACGAGAGAAAGCCGCGCTGGGCGTGGTCGCCGGGGGTGCGCAGGACGAGGCCGGGATCGACCAGCATCCGCCGGCCGGTGGCGGCGGCGACGCGGCGGTTGAAGGTGAGGTGCTCGCAGCGGGCGTAGGCCTCGTCGCGATAGGAGCCGAGGCGGTAATCGGCGCCGCGGTAGAGCGTCAGCCCGTTGAAGGCCGAGCGGCAGGTCGTCTCGCGCTCGCGGGTCAGGGCGCTCTGGGCCGGGTAGATCGTGCCGGAGAAGAAGCGGTAGTAGCCGAGCGCCCCGCGGCGGTGGCGGGCGATGTCGTCGAGGAGATATTCGTAGCTCACCGCCTCGTCCTCGTAGGCGAGCAGGTCGTAATAGTGCGGCTGCGACGCCGCCGAGACCGCGAACAGGTCCGGCCGCTCCAGCTTGGCCAGCGCCGCCAGGACGGCCCCCGCCTCGGGCGGGCGGGCCATGACGTTGTCGATGTCGGCGACGCAGACGAAGGCCGGCGGCGGCCCCTGCGCGTCGAGGACCTGCTTGAGGTGCTCGCGCCCGAGCGCCATCCGGGCCAGCCGGCCGCGGGTTTCGGCCATGAAGCCGGTGGGGACGTGGCGCAGTTCGCCCCGTGCCTGCGCCGCCGCGAGCAGGGCCCCGGTGCCGTCGCGGGAATCGTTCTCGCCGACGAAGGCGCGGCAATCGAGGCCCTCCGCCCGCAGCGAGGCCAGGAAGCACAGGAAGGCCGGCAGCGTGGCGGCGCAGTTGCGCGCCAGCGCCAGGACCGCGATGTCGGGGCGCTCGTCGTCGACCGGGTGATTCATCGCGCAGCTTCCTTCGGGGTGGTGAGCGGGGGCCGGGACTCGGCGGTCCGCCCCGCGATCCGGCAGGCGCAGGCCGGTTGGGCCGCGACCTCGCGCTGCGGATCGAGCGGAAGCGTCCGGTTGAGGGACCAGAGCGTGCCGGGGCAGTTCTTGGCGTCCCACCACGGGTTGGCCCGGCCGGTGCGGGCGCGCCAATCGACGCTGTTCCCGCTCACCGTCACCGTGTGGCAGGGCTCCGCGTACTGGTTCCAGACCGAGATGCCGACATTGGTGAAGGGTTGCGGCCGGGCGATCACCACGTTGCCGGCGATCGTCATGTGATGGCCGCTCGCCACCGCGATCCCGTACTGGCCCGGATCGATCAGCAGGTTGTCGCGGGCCTCCAGATAGGCGCCGCCGCCGTCGCCGAGCATGATCCCGCCGCCGGATTGGCTCGGCCCGCCGCCGACGAGGCGGTTGCGGCTGACCAGGATCGGCTCACCCGGCTCGCCGCGCGACTGGAACAGGCTGATCGCGTCCTCGGGCACGCCGCGGCCGGGATCGTTCTCGCCGATGTTGCAACTGATGCCGTTGCCGGCCCCCGTCACCTTGTCGAACTGCACGAACTGCCCGGCGGGAATCGGCCCGCGCACGTTGCGCACGCTGTTGCAGCGGACCTCGACGCCGGTGGAGGACAGGGCGCGGATGCCCGAGAGGACGTTCTCGATCCGGTTCTCCTCGATTCGAACGCCCTCGCTTCCCTCGACATAGATGCCGACATCCCCGGTCTCGCGGATCGTGAGGTTGCGGATCGTCACGTTGCGCGAGCGTTCCACCCGCACGCCCTCGCCGCCGCAGGGTCCGAGGTCGAGGTTCTCGATGATGCGGTCGGAGGCGTCGCGCAGGACGAGGCAGGGACCGGACGGATCGCTCACGGCGCGGCGAGCCTGATCCGGGCCTGCCCCTTCCGCACGGGCCGGGGCGGCGGGCCACGGGACGAGGAGCGCGAGGCCGGCCAGCGCGCCGAGCGACGCGCCCCGCAGGCGTCCGGGCCGGAGCGGCGGGTCCGGCGGGATGGGAGCGGCCTGCGCCCGGAAGATCATCGCGGCGCCGATGCCGATGCCGATCAGCGTCCAGAACGGCACCGCCAGCATCGGCCCTTCGAGGGCGACGTCGAAGCTCGCATCGATGATGATCGAGGCGACGTAGCAGGCGATGAACAGGAAGAATCCCTCCCATTTCCGCTCGCCGGCGCGGCGCGCCCGCCAGAAGGCGGCGATCATCGCCGCCAGCCAGACCACGCAGGTCAGGACCCACAGGGCGAGGCCCGGCACGCCGCCGCGGGCGAGATAGGTCATGTGGATGCTGTGCGGGCTGCGCAGGGTCGGCCCGCCATTCTCCAGCCCGACCACGTAGCCGTCGGTCTCGGCGAGGTTCGGCCCGAAGCCCTTGCCGGTCCAGAAATACGGGCCGTGCACCGTGTAGCCGACGATGCTGTTCCACCAGCGCAGCCGCCACTGCTTGGTGTCGTCGAGGTTGCCGCCGCTGCTCGGGGCGACGATGCTGACGATGTTGTTGACCACCGCCGCGGCGCTGACGGGCCGGTCGCTGTTGGGCAGTTCGACCTCGAGGTCGAGGGCGGCCGCGGCCCCGAGGAGGCCGGCGCCGAGGATGAGCGCCGCCGCGAGCCGCTTCCACTGGCCGACCGCCACGAGGGCGAGGCAGACCGGCACCGCGATCGCCAGCATCGAGCCGCGGTTCTGCGCGGCGGCGAGCATCGCGCCGAGGCCGACGAAGGCGAACCAGCCCGGCCCGACCCGGACGAGGCCGACCAGGGCGAGGACGACGGCGCCGGTCAGGTGGGTCGCGAGTTCGCCCGCCCGCGCCGCGAAGAAGGGTACGTCGCCGAGGATGAAGGCGATGATCGCGAGCGGGATCGCGTAGCGCGCCAGCCAACCGAACATCCGCATGAGCGCGCCGAGCCGCCGCGGATCGTCGAGGAGGAGGGCGATCAGGACGAAGGCGTAGCCGCCGTAGAGCGCCACCGCGCCGTCGCGCAGGGCATCGACCCGGTATTCCCGCAGGCCGGCGAGCGTCCGCAGCAGCACCCAGCCCATCAGCGCGGCGACGCAAAGCGCGGGCGCGGTGGCGAGCCCGGCCCGGAGGTTGAGGCCCGTCCGCGCCCGGAACACCGCGAGCAGCCCGAGCAGGAACAGCAGCTCGCCGGCATAGAGCGGCGGCAGCCCGAGATAGGCGAAGCTCTTGCCGAAGATCATGTAGCCGGCAAACGCGAACCCGAGCGCGGCCAGGAACAGTTCGGCGAGGCGGCTCTCCCGCGGCAGGGCGTGGGCGGTCGTCGTCGTTGCCATCGTCATCCGCCCATCGACCGTCGCTCGCCGGCCTGATCGGGCGGAAGTCTTGCGGGCGCGGCGGGTCCTGACAATCGAGGCGGCCAGCGCATCGGGAGCGGGCCGGCCCGTACTTCCGACGTACCCCGAACGATCGAGGAATCGGGCCAGCCCCTCCCGATGTCCGCGTGGTGCCCGCGACCGCCTCGTCTAGGGTCGCCGGGCCATCCTTCCGGCCGCCTTCCCGTCACCCGGACACAGCATGCCCGCCCTTCCGCGCGACCTCCCTGCCCTGGCCGGCGCCTGCCGCGCCGCCGTCGGGAGGGGCGCTGCCGGACCGGCCCTCTCGGTGGCCGATCAGGCGCTGGTGAGCGCGTGCAACTTCGCCACCACCATCGTTCTGGCGCACGCGCTCGGTCTGGAAGCGTTCGGCCTGTTCTCGACGGCCTGGATCGCCGTGCTGCTCACCGTCAGCCTGCAGCTCGGCCTCGTCGTCTGCCCGATGATCAGCATCGGCCCGGGACTGGGGGACGAGGCGCGGCCGGCCTATTACGCCATCGTCCTCGTCCACGAGGCCGCCTTCCTGGCGCTCGCCGGCAGCGCCGTCGCGATCGGGCTCGCCCTGGCCTTCGGCGACCGGGCGCTCGCGCTCGCGGCGGGCGCCGCCTGCGCCGCCCATCTCGCCCAGGATTTTACGCGACGCTACCTGTTCGCCCGCGGCCGGCCGCCCGTCGTGCTGGGGATCGACGCGCTCAACCAGGGGGTCAAACTCGCGGGCCTGATCCTGCTCGGCCGGATGGAGATGCTGACGCCGGCCGTGGCCCTCGAGGTCGTCGCCGCCTCGGCCGTCCTGTCCTGCCTCGGCGCGATCCCGTTCCGGGGACGGCTGGCGTGGCGGGCCGGCGCATTCCGCGCGGCGACCCGCCGGCAATTTCATTCCGGCCGCTGGCTGGTGCTGACCGGGCTGATGCAGTGGCTCAGCGGCTATGCCGGCCTGCTCGTCGCCGGAGCGCTGCTCGGCGTGACGCTGATCGGCGTGCTGCGGGCGGCGCAGAGCATCCTCGGCGTCCTCAACCTGATCCGCGACGCCCTGGAGAACATCGTCCCGCCCATCGCCGGCCGGGCCCTGGCCGCGCGCGGCCTCGACGGGTTGCGGCCGGTCATCGGCGTCACCGCCGCCATCGGCTTCGCCGGGGGCCTGAGCTTCACGGCGCTGCTGGCGCTGACCGGACAGAGCCTGCTCGCGACGGCCTTCGGCCCCGACATGGCGGCCTATGCCTGGGTGGTGGCGTGGTACTCGCTGCTGTTTCCGGTCTCGCTCGTGTCCTTCGCGCAGATCTGCGCGTTCCGCGCACTGGAGCGGACCGGCGCGGTCTTCGCCGCCACGGCGGCGGCGGCGGCGCTGAACCTCGCCCTCGTCTACCCGGCGGTGCGCTGGTTCGGCATCGAGGGCCTGCTCGCCGTGGCGATCACCGCGGAAATGCTGGTCTGCCTCGTCCTCGCCGCGCTGCTGCGGCGCGCGCTGAGAGCCCCGTCAACGCCGCTCGGCCGGCTCCAGCCGGCTTGACGATCGGGATTCCAAAGGGGTCACCCCTTTGGCGGGGCGCCGGGGCAGCGCCCCGGCTTCCCTTCACCAGGGCTCTGCCCTGGACCCGCGAAAGGACTCGTCCTTTCGAAACCTGAACTCAGGCGCGCAGCACAGGGTCACAGGCGAAGCCTGCCCCCGGCGATCTCCGCGTACAGGGTCGCGTCGATCCGGCGGTAGGCGCCGTCGCGGTCGATGTAGAGCGGGTCGTCGGTCCGATCCGGGTCGAAGCCGTCCTCGGCCAGAGCGCCCTTCTTCTGCTTGAAGGTCTCGGTATGGCCGAGCTCCGGGCTCAGGCGCAGGAACAGCGGCCGGGCATAGGCAGGAAGGCGGGTCGCCATCTCGGCGTGAAGATGCGCGAGATCGAAACCGGGTCCGACCGCGAGCGCCGCCATGCCGGCGCGGCCCTCCGCCCCCGGCACGGCCACGCCGTAGACGTTGGCCTCGCGCACGCCCGCGACCCGGTGAAGCGCCTCGGCGACCTCGGTGGTGGCGACGTTCTCGCCCTTCCAGCGGAAGGTGTCGCCGATCCGGTCGACGAAGAAGAAGAAGCCCTGCGCGTCGCGGCGCATCAGGTCGCCGGTGCGCATCCAGGCGTCGCCCGGTTCGAGCACGTCGCGCAGCACCTTGCGCGCGCTCTCCTCGGCGCTGGTATAGCCCTCGAAGGTGTATTCGGCCTTGTCCGAGAGCCGGCCGAGCAGCTCGCCCGCCTCGCCGAACTCGGCCGGGATGCAGCGTCCCCGCGCGTCGCGGGCGGGCAGGCCGGTGGCCGCGTCGTGGCGCACGATCAGGGCCGGGGAGCGCCGGGCCATGAAGGAGGGCACGCGCCCCACCGCGCCGACCTTGCCTTCGACGTTGTAGAGCGAGAGCGTGCCCTCGGTCGCGGCGTAGAATTCGAGGATGCGGGGGATCGCGAAGCGGTCCTGGAACGCCTCCCAGACCTCGGGGCGCATCCCGTTGCCGGTGCAGAGCCGCAGGCGGTGCCTCCGCTCGGCCGGGTCGGGTTCGGCGAGGGTCAGGTAGCGGCACAACTCGCCGATATACTGGAACAGGGTCGCGCCGGTCCCGGTCACGTCCGCCCAGAACCGGCTGGCGGAGAATTTTTCGCGGATGACGACCGACCCGCCGCCGAGGAGCACCGAGCCCGGCGCCACCACGCCGCCGACGCTGTGGTAGAGCGGCAGGCAATCGTACATCCGGTCGTCCGGCGTCGGGTCGATCAGGCCGGCGAACCAGTGGGTCCACATCATCACCCGGTGGTGGCTCACCCGCGCAGCCTTGGGCAGGCCGGTGGTGCCGGAGGTGTAGATCAGCAGCGCCGGGTCGCGCAGCGTGACGGGCGGCGCCTCGCCGGGCCCGAGCGGTCCTTCGCGAAAGCCCGCCGAGGCCGCGGCGAGCGAGTCCTGCGCGTCCGGTCCCTGCCACACGATGTGCGGCCGCTCGCTGAGATGGGGCAGGGCGCCGTCGAGCGCCTCGGCGAGGTCGGCCGCGGCGATGACGAGGCGCGGTGCGGCGACCGTGATGCAGTGGGCGAGGCCGGCCCCGCGCAGGTTGGTGTTGAGCAGCGCCACGCAGACGCCGACACGGGTCAGCCCGAGCCAGACCGCGAGATAGTCCGGGCAGTTCCGCATCAGCAGGGCGACGGTGTCGCCCTTGGTGAGGCCCCGCGCCAGCGCCCAGCGGGCGTAGCGGTTGCGGCGGGCGGCGAGTTCCGAATGGCTCAGGATCTCGCCATCGCCGATCAGGGCCGGCGCGTGGGGGCGCTCGACGGCGATGGCGTCCAGCACATGGGGGAAGATGCGCTCCGGGCTCGCATCGATCCGCGCCGTCCGGGCGAGCGCCCCGAGCCAGCCGGCGGTGGAGGAGGCACGCGGCGGGGCCGAACGGTCCGGCTCCGGGCTCCCGGCGAGCGGGTCGGAGGCGGGCATCGCTGGGAAGGACTGGTCCACGGCCGACATCCTCACGCGGCGTGCGCGGCGCTGGCCGCGACCAGAGCGAGCCAGTTGCGGAACAGCCCGGCGGCCCCCTCCTGCCAGCCGGCGGGCCGGGGCGGGGTCTCGGCCATGGTCGGGAAGTCGGCGTGCAGGGCGGGCACGCGGTAGGCGCGCGCCACCGCGGCGAAGGCGTCGAGCCGCCGGGCCGATTCGTCGGTGTAGTAGTTCTCGGGCATCGCTGGGCAGGCGTCGCGCTCGCCGTCGAGGAAGCGGCCGATATCCCGGCGGTACTCGCGGGCCAGCGTGTCGCCGTCATATTCCGGGTGGCCCTGGAGGAAGACCATCGGGGCGCCGCCGCGCCCGTCGCGGACGAACAGGTCGGCCCCGACCGCGTCCGAGCGGCGCAGGATCCGGTAGCCGCGGGCCGTCAGCGCCGCCTCGGGCAGGTCGTTCCAGCGCGAATGCGGCACCGGCACGCTCGTCGGCAGACCCGCCAGCAGCGGGTGGTCGGCGACCACCGTGCAGACATAGACGCCGGAACGCTTGGCCGGCAGCGGCCGGCGCTCGATCCGATCGAGGTGCAGCACGGCCGCGTGGGCGGCCAGGCACGAGAACAGGGTCGGGACCCCGCCCGCGTCCGCCCAATCCACCACCGCCGCGAGCGCCGGGAAGAAGGGTTCGTCGGACAGGTGCCTGGCCTTCGGCTCGGCGCCGGTGACGACGAGGGCGTCGAGCCCGGCCCCGGCCAGCGCCGCTTGCGTCGCGTAGAAGCGGTCGAGATGGGCGCGGGCCAGCGGACCGCGCCGCACCGTATCGAGGCTGAAGAGCTGTAGGTCGATGCCGGGGCCGATCAGCCGGCGGAACTGCCGCTCCGTCTGCACCAGCGCCGAATCGGGCATGTTGTTGAGGAGGCCGATGCGCAGGCCGGGCGCGGGGCGGGCCGGCTCGGACCAGGAAACGCCGTGCTGGCCGAGATCCAGGTCCGCCGCGGGCGAGATCGAGGGGCCGTAATCCAGCATGGCGTGTCTCCTCCGGGAATCGTTGCGGAAGGGTCAGGCCGCGAGCGCGGCGGGAGCGGCCGCCGCGAGCGCCTGGTCGAGGTCTTCGAGGATGTCGTCGATGTGCTCGATGCCGACGCTGAGCCGGATCGTCTCCGGCAGCACGCCCGCGACCCGCTGCTCGTCGCGGGTCATCTGCCGGTGCGTGGTCGAGGCCGGGTGGCAGGCGAGCGACTTGGCGTCGCCGATGTTGACGAGGCGCTTCACCAGCCTGAGCGCGTCGTAGAACGCCTTGCCGCCCTCGAACCCGCCTGCGACGCCGAAGGTCAGGAGTGAGGAGCCCTCGCCGCGCAGATACTTGCGGGCCATCGGATGGTTCGGGCTGTCGGGGAAGCCGGCATAGTTCACCCAGGCGATCTGCGGGTGCGCCCGCAGGTGCTCGGCGACCTTGCGCGCGTTCTCGACATGGCGCTCGACCCGCAGGGCCACCGTCTCGATGCCCTGGAGAAGCAGGAAGGCGGACATCGCCGGCAGCACCGCGCCGGTGGTGCGCTGGTAGACGCTGCGCGCCCGCGCGGCGAAGGCGCCGGGGCCGAAATGGTCGGCGTAGACGAGGCCGTGATAGGAGACGTCCGGCCGCGTGAACATCGGGAAGCGGTCGGCCTGCGCCATCCAGTCGAAGCGCCCGGAATCGACGATGATGCCGCCGAGCGTGGTGCCGTGGCCGCCCATGAACTTGGTGAGCGAGGCGATGACGATGTCGGCGCCGTAATCGATCGGCCGCATCAGGATCGGGGTCGGCACGGTGTTGTCGACGACCAGCGGCACGCCGTGGGCGTGGGCCACCGCCGCCAGCGCCTCGATATCGCAGATGTTGCCGGCGGGATTGCCGATCGATTCGCAGTAGACGGCGCGCGTATCGCCATCGATCAGCGCGGCGATGTCCTCGGCCCGGTCGCTCGCGGCAAACCGGCAAGAGATGCCCTGGCGCGGCAGGACGTGGGCGAGCAGCGTGTGGGTCGTGCCGTAGAGTTGCGGCACGGAGACGATGTTGCCGCCATGGTCTGCGAGGGTGGCGATGGCGTAGTGCAGGGCCGCCTGCCCCGAGGCGACGGCGAGCGCCGAATGGCCGCCTTCCAGCTCCGCTACGCGCCGCTCCAGCACCGCGACGGTCGGGTTGGCGATCCGGCTGTAGCGGAAGCCTTCCTCCTCGAGGTTGAAGAGGGCGGCGCCGTGGTCGGCGCTGTCGAAGGCGTAGGCCACGCTCTGGTAGATCGGCACGGCGACCGCGTGCGTCGTCGGGTCGTGCTCGAAGCCGGCATGAAGGGCGATCGTTTCGCTGCGCATGTCTTGAAGCCGTCCCGAAACCGTAGGGTCGACGCCTTGAGCGCAAGGCCGGGACCAGTCCTCCCCGTGCCGGAACGGGATGGCCGCATGCGAGGATGGGTGCGCGCCGATCCCCGACACGTCGTGGTTGACGCCCCGGAACGTCAGGGGATTGGCGGTTCGAGGACAGGTCGGGCCGCCGCGGCCGGATGGTTCCGGCAGAATCGCCGCCGCCCGCGCCGTGTCTCGAAATGGACCAAGCGTGCCAAATCGAGCCTAGACTTCATACGATGCCAGGTGACGGCGACTTCGACAGTCGTCGCGCGTCCCCGCGTTAGTCATAACGGCAGGATCGACTTGCGATCTGTTCTCCGCCATGCCTTGTGATAGGCCGGGTGCTTCCGGAATGGTCTTGGAGGCCTGCTCCTTCGAACGAGGATGATGTGTCGACCACAGCGATGATTCCGTCCGTGACTTCGGGCGCGCTGCGCTCCGCGCCGATCGAGCCGAGCTGGATCCACGAGGGTCGGCCGGTGGCCCGCAACACCATGCTCTCGCGCAGCGACGACGGCATGGCCTGGACCCTCGTCTGGGACTGCACCGCCGGCCGCTTCGAGTGGCACTACGACATCGACGAGACGATCCATTTCATCGAGGGCTCGGCCACGATCAGCGACGGCGTCTCGCCGCCGAAGACCTTCAAGGCCGGCGACGTGCTGTTCATCCCCCGCGGCGCGGTCTGCCACTGGCATGTCGAGAGCTACGTGCGGAAGGTCGCCTTCTGCCGCAAGACGCAGCCGAAGGTCGTGGCGCTCGCCCTGCGCGCCGCCGGCAAGGCCAAGCGGATGCTGAACCGCCGCGCCGCCTCGGGCGGCCAGCTCGAAGCCGCTTGAGGCAGGCTCCTTCCAGAGGATCGGACGCGATGACGACGCCGGACCACGACACCTGGACCTTCTTCGAGGACGCGTGGCACCCCGGCAATGTCCGGATCATGGGGCCGCGCACCCACGGCGCGTGGCTCGGCTCGACGGTGTTCGACGGCGCCCGCGCCTTCGAGGGGGTCACCCCCGACCTCGACCTGCACCTCGCCCGGGTCAACCGCTCGGCCACCGCGCTGGGCCTCACGCCGAAGGTCGCGGTCGCGGAATGGGCCCGCCTCGTCGCCGAGGGGCTGACGCGTTTCGCGCCCGACGCCGAACTCTACATCCGGCCGATGTACTGGGCCGAGAGCGGGTTCGCCGGCGGCGTGCGCTTCGATCCCGCCTCCACCAACTGGTGCCTGTCGCTCTACACGGCGCCGATGCCGCTGCCGACGGGCATCAAGGCGACGCTCTCGCCCTTCCGCCGCCCGTCGATCGAGGTGGCGCCGGTCGACGCCAAGGCGGGCTGCCTCTACCCCAACGGGGCGCGGGCGCTGACCGAGGCGCTGTCGCGCGGCTTCGGCAACTGCCTGATGCTCGACGGCCTCGGCAACGTCGCGGAATTCGCCAACGCCAACGCCTTCTTCGCGAAGGACGGCGCGGTCTACACCCCGGTCCCGAACGGCACGTTCCTGGCCGGCATCACCCGCGCCCGCGTCCTCGCGCTGCTGCGCGGGGCCGGGCTTACCGTGGTCGAGAAGACGCTGCGCTACGAGGATTTCCTGGGTGCCGACGAGGTCTTCACCGCCGGCAACTTCGCCAAGGTCGCCCCGGTCACCGGGCTCGACGACGTGCGCTTCGAGCCGGGTCCGGTGTTTCGCCTCGCGCGCCAGCTCTACTGGGATTTCGCGCACGGTCGGCTGTCCTAGCGCTCCCGATCCGACGCCGGAACGCGCCGGCAGGCGAGCCCCTCACCCGCGAGACCTGTCCTCGCCCGGCGACGGCGTCTCGTCCCGCGGCGGGTGCCCGAACATGGCCTTGTAGGCCCGGCTGAAGGCCGCCTCGGACTCGTAGCCGACCCGCAGCGCGATCGCGCCGACGCGGGCGTCACGGGCGGCGAGCATGTCCCGGGCGAGGTTGAGCCGCCACTCGTTCTGGTAGCGCAGGGGCGAGCGGCCGACGAGGGCGGCGAAGCGTTCGCAGAAGCTCGACCGCGACATGCCGGCCGCCTCGGCCAGAGCATCGATGCTCCAGCGCTGCAGCGGCCGCTCGTGCACGACCTTCAGCGCACGGGCGATGCGCGGGTCGGACAGCGCGCCCAGCCATCCGGTGGTGTGCCCGCGCTTCACCCAGGTCCGCAGGGTACGGATGACGATCACGTCGATGATCCGTGAGATCATCAGGGCGGCGCCGGGCTCGTCGTCGGTCACCTCGACCATCAGGAAGGGCACGATACCCTCCAGCCATCCCGCTCCCTCCGCGCGCCGGATGTGGATGCGCTCGGGCAGGGCCGCGATCATGCCGCGCAGGCTGTGCGGATCGAACCAGAACCGGCAGACGATCGCCGAGGCCGGCGCCTGCGACGCGACCAGCCGCGCCCCTCCCGGCCCGCGGGGCAGAAGCACGAGGTCGCCGGTGTCGATCACGGCCGCCTCCGCGCTCGCCTCCTCGACTTGAAGCGCGCCCTCGGCGACCACCAGCACGTGGGCCGCCCCGGCCTCCAGATCGAGGCTCTCCGACCGCGCCACGTCCCAGGAGCGGACATGGTCCCCGGTCAGCCGGATCTGCGCCAGCACGTGCGACAGGAGATCGCCGGAGGCGCCGCCGCGCGGCCCGCCATCCGGAAGATCGGTCAAGTTTTCCAGCGATCCGGTCATGGGCGTCGTCGGCTCCCGGCTGTACACAGGCCTCATCGAGCGGCGCCTATCCCTCTGGGAAGACGCGGCTTTCACGCAAGCCGTCCATCCGGCTGGCGGAGCTGTCCCGTGACCGCCCGCTCTTCCGATCCTCCGCCCTCGCCACCCATGAAGGGAACCTCGATGACGAGCGTCCAGCAACCTGACCGCGCGGCTTCGCGCCGCCTGAGTTCCTACTACTTCCTCCGCGCCGCCGTCTCCGCCGGCTGGGTCGCCGCCGCGCTGACGGTCGGAAAGACGATGCCGCCGGCCGCGGCGGTGCTCCTCGTCGCCTATCCCGCCTGGGACGCCGTCGCCAACCTCCTCGACGCGCGGCGCAGCGGCGGCCTGACAGCCAATCCCCCCCAGGCGCTCAACGCGGCGGCGAGCAGCGTCGTCGCCCTCGCGGTCGCCCTCGCGCTCGGCTGGAGCCTGAACGCGGTGCTGGCGGTGTTCGGCGTCTGGGCGGTGCTCTCGGGCCTGCTGCAGCTCGCCACCGGCATCCGCCGCTGGAGCGCGGGCGCCCAGTGGGCGATGGTGCTGAGCGGGGCTCAGTCGGCTCTGGCCGGCGGCTTCTTCGTCAAGCTCGCCGCCGGTGCCGCAATCCCCGGCATCGCCGACGTCGCGCCGTACGCCGCGTTCGGCGCCTTCTACTTCCTGATCTCGGCGGTGTGGCTGAGGGTGGCGCTGTTCCGCAAAACCTCGGCCGAACGTCTCGCGTGACCCGCGTGATCGCGCGCCCGTGAGGCCGGGGCGGTCGAAATCTGCCCTTCCTGTCGTCCGACGCCACGCTTGGTCGGTACCGGCCGGCCAGGGGGCGTGCTCGAACGCACGCGACGCCGGCCCGGGCCGCTCGACAGACCGGGACTTCCGTGGCGAGGTACGGCACCCGATCCGGAACGGCCGGCGCGGGAGGAGGCTGGTCGGCGGGTGCGCGCCAAGACCCGCGAGCGCCCGTCGGTCGTGTTCGCCCCGCGCCCCGTTCCGACGCCGAAATCCGGTCAGGCAGGCGCGCGACGTTATCGATTCCGTGATGAGGACATCAGGCATGTTGAACCGGCGAACCCTGACCCGCTCCCTCGCGGTCGCCACAGCGGCGGCACTGCTGCCCGGCTCGGCCAGAGCCCAGGAGGTGCCCCGCGCCCGCAACGTCGTGCTCGTGCACGGGCTCTTCGCCGACGGGTCGTGCTGGACGGAAGTGATTCCCCGGCTTCAGGCGGCGGGCCTCAACGTCACCTCGGTGCAGAACCCGCTGACCACCTTCGACGAGGCGGTGGCCTCCGCGCAGCGCGTGCTGGCGCGACAGGAGGGGCCGACGGTCCTCGTCGGGCATTCCTTCTCCGGAATGATCGTCACCGAGGCCGGCGCCGATCCGAAGGTCACGGCCCTCGTCTACGTCGCGGCGCGGGCGCCCGATGCCGGCGAGGATTACGCGGCGCTGGCCAAGTCCTACCCGACGCCGCCGGCCTCGGCCGGCATCGTATTCGACGGCGACGAGGGACGCCTCTCGGAGGCCGCCTTCCTGAGGGACTTCGCGGGCGACCTGCCGCCGGAACGGGCGAAGGTGCTGTTTGCCGTCCAGCAGCCGTTTCGCAAGGCGCTGCTCACCGCGCGGACCACGCAGGCGGCGTGGCATTCGAAGCCGAGTTTCTACGCGGTGTCGGCGGAGGATCGGACGATCAACCCTGACCTCCAGCGCTTCATGGCCAGTCGGATGAAGGCGCGGACGATCGAGCTGGCGGCGAGCCACCTGGCGCTGATCTCGCAGCCGCAGGCGATCTCGGACCTCATCCTCGAAGCGGCCGGACAGCCGCAGCGCCGCCCGTGACGCCGCGCATCACGGGTCGATTACACGCCTGCGGGTTCGCCCGAGGCGCCCCGGCGGAGGGGGAAGGTCTCTTATCTCATACGGCGTTCGGCTGATTGGTTCGGTCCAGACCCCACCGCCGTCAGTCCGGGGCGCTGACAAGCGAACCCGGACCCGAAGGGGCGCGCCGGAGGCGTGCAATCCACGACGGGCCTGGACGCCATGTTCCAGCCGCGCATCACAGGTGGATCCCGGGTTCCGCTGCGCGGCCCCGGGATGACGGGAAGCGGCACCGAAGCGGTCAAACGAAAACGGTATCATACGGTTCCTAGCTGATCGCCTCAGGCCCTGCCCACTCCCGTCATCGCGAGGCGGAGCCGAAGCGATCCAGGGCGCGACCTCTCCGGAAAGGTTGCGGACTGGATTGCCACGGCTTCGCCTCGCAAGGACGGGGGAGAAACCGACGCCATCTAGCGGACGCCGTATCACCCGCCCGCCAGCGCCTTCTCGCGGATCGCCGTGAGGCTGGTGCCCGGCGCGATCGCGTCGACCGACATCTTCACGTGGATGATCGCCGGGCGCCGCGCCGCCAGGGCCTCCTCCAGAGCCGCCGGAAAATCCTCCGTCCGCTCCACGGTGAAGCCGACGCCGCCGAAGGCGCGGGCATAGGCGGCGAAGTCCGGGTTCACGAGGTCCGTGGCGCAGACGCGGCCGGGGAAGTCGCGCTCCTGATGCATGCGGATCGTGCCGTAGCTCGCGTTGTCGGCGACGATGCAGACGACGTTCAGGCCGTATTGCACGGCGGTCGCGAATTCCTGGCCGTTCATCAGGAAGTCGCCGTCGCCGTTGATCGAGATCACCGTGCGGTCGGGAAAGACCCGCTTCATCGCCACCGCCGCCGGCACGCCGTAGCCCATCGAGCCCGAGGTCGGCGCCATGTGCGTGGCGAGCCGGCGGAAGCGGTAGAAGCGGTGGATCCAGGCGGCGTAGTTGCCGGCGCCGTTGCACAGGATCGCGTCCTCCGGCAGCGCCTCGCGCAGGTGGACCATCACCTGCCCGAGATTGACCGGGCCCGGCTGCGGCGTCGGGGTCTCGGACCATTCCAGATACGCGGCATGGGCCGCGCGCGTCGCCTCCGCCCAGGGGACGGAGGCCGGCGCGTCGAGCCGGGCGAGCGCCGCCGCCATCCGGGAGGGCGCGGCGGTGATGCCGAGATGCGGCGCGTAGACCCGGCCGATCTCCTCCGCGCCGGGGTGGATGTGCACGAGCCGGGTCCGGGGCGCGGGGATGTCGAGGAGCGCGTAGGTCTGGCTCGCGACCTCGCCGAGGCGGCCGCCGAGCACGATCATCAGGTCGACGGCCTTGGCCCGCGCCACCAGCTTCGGGTTGGCGGCGAGCCCCAGATCGCCCGCGTAGTTCGGGTGGAGCGGATCGAACAGCGGCAGCCGGCGATAGCTGGTCGCGACCGGCAGGTCGAACCGTTCCGCGAAGCGGCGGATGTCGTCGTAGGCCGACTCGCTCCAGCGGCTGCCGCCGAGCAGGAGGAAGGGATTTTCGGCCTCCGCCAGCAGGGCGGCGAGGCGCTCCAGATCCTCCGCGCCCGGCGCCGCCTCGACGGGCGCGAAGGGCGGGGCGAGGGGGCCCTCGGAGGCGTCCTTCAGCATGTCCTTCGGCAGCGCCATCACCACTGGGCCCGGCCGGCCGCCGGTGGCGGTGTGGAAGGCGCGCGAGACGTATTCCGGCACCCGCGCGCCGGTCTCGATCTCGGTCGCCCATTTCGCGATCGGCCCGAAGGCGGCGCGGTAATCGACCTCCTGCCACGCCTCGCGGTCGCGCAAGCCCCGCTCGATCTGGCCGACGAACAGGATCATCGGCGTCGAATCCTGCTGGGCGATGTGGATGCCAGCGGAGGCGTTGGTGGCGCCGGGCCCGCGGGTGACGAAGCAGATGCCGGGCCGGCCCGTCGCCTTGCCGTGGGCCTCCGCCATCATCGCCGCGCCGCCCTCCTGGCGGCAGACGGTGAGCGCGATGCCCGATTCGTAGAGCGCGTCGAGCACCGGCAGGTAGCTCTCGCCGGGCACCGCGAAGACGTGGGTGACGCCGTTGGCCGCGAGCTGGTCCACCAGCGCCTGGGCGGCGTTCCGCCCGCTGCGGCGGGCGGGGAGGGCGGGCTCGGCGCTTCGGGACATCGCTCGGATCTCGCTTGACGGCAGGACGCGTCCCGGTTCGGGACCGGTCCTCGGCACATCCTGCGGTTCGTACCGGAACTGAACAGTTTACGGCCCGTCCGACCGGGCCCTGGACTTGCACAGACACGCCGCGAGGACAGGCAACGACATAGCGATGAACCGATAACGTCCGGTTTCGACCGGACCGGAACGGACCGGTTTCACCAAGCCCCATTCGAGACCGTCGGACGGACTGCGAACCATGATCGCGCACCGGAGATCCCAGGCATCCCGCTCACCCGCCGGTCGACGGGTCGCGTCCGCCCGCGTCGCGGGACGGAGCGCGTGATGGCCGCCGCCGCCCTGCTCCCCGCGCCGTCCGCCGACGGCACGCTGCTCAGGCA
Organism: Methylorubrum podarium; assembly: GCF_040270385.1. NCBI lineage: Bacteria > Pseudomonadati > Pseudomonadota > Alphaproteobacteria > Hyphomicrobiales > Methylobacteriaceae > Methylorubrum > Methylorubrum podarium. The sequence goes on from NZ_JBELQE010000085.1 coordinate 236,318, forward strand.
GGCGATGCGCCGCCTCGTCGGCGGGGTCGTCGTGGTCACCGCCGGGATCGGCGAGGACCGGGTCGGGCTCACCGCGACCTCGGCCGTCTCCCTCTCCGTCGATCCGCCGACCATGCTGGTCTGCGTCAACCGCGCCTCCTCGACCTGGCCGGTCATCGCCCGGCGGCGGCATTTCTGCGTCAGCATCCTCGGCGCCGGGCAGCAGGCGATCGCCGAGCGCTTCGCCGGCATCGGCGGCCTGCGCGGCGCCGCCCGCTACCTCGGCGCGGATTGGACGATCATGGAATCGGGCGCCTCCGGCCTGACCGAGGCGCAGGCCATCGTCGATTGCACGCTGGACGAGGTGATCGAGCGGCACAGCCACGCCATCCTCCTCGGCGCGGTGCGCGAAGTGCGGCTGAGCGAGAGCGAGCGGCCCGCCCTGACCTATGGCGGAGGGCGCTTCATCGCGCTCGCACCGGCCTGAGGGACGGGCCGGCGGCCGTTTCGACAGTGTCCGGAAAGAATACAATTAACCAATGACATACTTAACACCAAGAAACGCTTTTTCCGCATTCCCGATAAGAGTATTGATAAAACAAGAATTGTATTTCATTCGCAACGATCACTGATCAATCCAGTCGACGACAGCCGAGGGGAACGGAAAACCATGTCACAAGCGGTCACAGCCAGCGTCGCGGATCGCACCATGGGCCTCGCCTGCGCGATCGCCGCCCGCCACGCGATCAAGCCGGAATTCGGCCGGGCGGATGCCCTCGTCGATGTCGGGCTCTCCTCGCTCGATCTCGTCAACCTGATGGTCGCGGTCGAGGCGGAGTTCGACATCATGATCCCGCCGGCGAGCCTCACGCCGAAGAACTTCTACTCGATCGAGACCATCGCGCGGATGGTCGAGAGCGTGCGCGGCCCGAGCGCCTGACCGGTCCGAGCCCCCCAAATCCGCCGCGAGCCCTCCACGAACACCTCTAACGTGCCGCCGGCCCGGCCGGCTTCAGTCCAGCGGAGCCCCGCCATGACCATGCAGCCCACGCCGCAGCCGGACGGTCGCCTCGGCGATGCCGCCGACCTCCCGACCCGCGCCGCCACCGCCGCTTCGATCGCCGCCGCCCATGCCGAGGCGGTGGACCGCGACGGGCGCTTCCCCGAGGAGGCCGTCGCCGCGTTCCGGTCGCAGCGCCTGCTCGGCGCGGCGGTGCCGATCGCGCTCGGCGGGGAGGGCGCCTCGGTCCGGATGCTGGCCGAGGTCGCCTACGTGCTGGGCCGCGCCTGCGCCTCCTCGGCGATGATCTTCGCCATGCACCAGACTAAGGTCGCCTGCCTGATCCGGCACGGACGCGGCGAGCCCTGGCTGGACGGCCTCCTGCGCCGCATCGCCGACGAACAGCTCCTGATGGCCTCCTCCACCACGGAGGGCCAGGGCGGCGGCAATGTCCGCTCCTCCTCCGCGGCGATCGAGTCCGACGGCGAGGGGGTCACCCTGGAGCGGGCGGCCACCGTGATCTCCTACGGCGCCCAGGCCGACGGCGTCGTCACCGTCGCCCGCCGCTCGGCCGAGGCCGGGGCCTCCGACCAGGTGCTCTGCGTCTTCCTGCGTGAGGATTACAGCCTGGAGCGCCTGAGCGGCTGGGAGACCCTCGGCATGCGCGGCACCTGCAGCAGCGGTTTCCGCCTCAAGGCCCGCGGGCTTCCCCAGCAGGTGCTCGCCGCCCGCTACGGCGACATCCACAACCAGACCATGACGCCGGTCTCCCACCTCCTCTGGTCGAGCGCCTGGGCCGGCATCGCGGCCTCCGCCGTCGACCGGGCGCAGGCGTTCACCCGCACGGCGATGCGCGGCGCCGGCGGGGTCGCCCCGCCCGGCGCGCTGCACTACGCCCGCGCCGTCTCCAGCCTGAAGCAGGCCCGCGCCCTCATCACGCAAGCCCTCGACACCTTCGAGGGGGCCGACGGCGATCCGGCCGCGCTCGCCGGCCTCGACGTGCAGACGGCGCTCACCATGCTCAAGGTCGAGGTCTCGGAGCTCGCCGTCGCCACCGTGTCGAGCGCGCTGCGGGCCAACGGGCTCGCCGGCTACCGCCAGGACGGCGACTTCAGCGTCGGCCGGGCGCTGCGCGACATCCTCTCGGCGCCGATCATGATCCACAACGACCGGATCGTGGCCAACCTCGCCACCGCGACGCTGATGTCGCCGGTCGCCGCCTCGCTGAGCGCCTGACCCGAGCGCGCCGCGCTCACCCGTCTCTGCCGAAGGACTTGCCCGCCATGAACATGCCCGTGATGAACGCGCCGGCCTCGCCGCCCGCGACCGACCCCCTCGACGCCCTGTTCGACGCGATGTTCAAGCCGATGAACGCGCAAGGCGTCTACGCCCGCACCGGCGCCTACGAGTCGGTGGTGGAGGCGCTGGCCGCCTTCATCTCGGCCCGGCGCGAGGCCGGCACCGAGGTGTTCCGCTTCCCGCCGGTGATGAGCCGGGCGCATCTGGAGCGGCACGGCTACCTCAAGAGCTTCCCGAACCTCCTGGGCTGCGTCTCCTGCCTCGACGGGAACGAGACGGAGATCCGCGCCTCGGCCGACAAGCACCTCGCGGGCGGCGACTGGACCGAGGACCTGCAGACCGCCGACCTCGTTCTGACGCCGGCCGCCTGCTACCCGGTCTACCCGATCGCCGCCGCCCGCGGCGCGGTGCCGTCGTCCGGCTACCGCTTCGACGTCGCCTGCGACTGCTTCCGCCGCGAGCCCTCGCGCCATCTCGACCGGCTGCAATCCTTCCGGATGCGCGAATACGTCCGCATCGGCACGCCGGAGCAGATCGTCGCCTTCCGCGAGAGCTGGATCGAGACCGCCACCGCCATGGCCGACGAACTGGGCCTGCCCTACACGGTCGAGACCGCGAGCGACCCGTTCTTCGGCCGGCTCGGCCAGATCATGGCCTTCAGCCAGCTCGAACAGGCGCTGAAGTTCGAGCTGCTGATCCCGCTCCGGGGCGCGGCCGCCGGCACCGCCTGCATGAGCTTCAACTACCATCGCGAGCATTTCGGCACGACCTGGGGCCTGAACCTGGAAGACGGCGAGCCCGCCCATACCGGCTGCGTCGCCTTCGGCATGGACCGCCTCGCGGTGGCGCTGTTCGCCACCCACGGCGAGCGCATCGACGCGTGGCCGGACGCGGTCCGCGCGGCGCTGAAGCTCTGACGCGATCGCGCCGGGAGCCGCCGATGCCCCTCGATCCGCATGTCAGCCGCTTCCTCGACATGATGGCGCTCGGGGGCTCGCACGGCATCACCCTCGACGCCCGCCGGGAGGGATTGCGCGGGCTCGCGCGCCTCGCAGGGCTGAGCGCCGAGGGCGTCGAGACTCGCGATCTCGTCCTGCCGGGTCCGGTCGGGCCGATCCCCGCGCGGCTCTACGCGCCGGAGGAGAACGAGGGCGGCCCCGGCCTGGTCTACCTGCACGGCGGCGGGCTGGTGACCGGCGGTCTCGACACCCATGACGGGATCTGCCGGGTGCTCGCCGAAGCCGGCGGCCTCCGGGTCGTCGCGGTCGATTACCGGCTCGCCCCCGAGCACCCGTTCCCGGCGGCTCTGGAGGATGCCCTCGCGGCAACGGCGTGGATCGCCGCGCATGCGAAAAAGCTCGGGATCGATCCGGCCCGGCTCGGGATCGGCGGCGATTCCGCCGGCGCGGGGCTCGCGGCGCGGGTCTGCCAGGAGCGGCGCGACGGAACGATCCGGGCGCAGCTCCTGATCTGCCCGGTGCTCGACGGGCACGGCGCGTCGGCCTCGCGCCGCGACTTCGCCCGCGGCTACTTTCTCGACGAGGCGACGATCCGGCGCGACCTCGCCGCCTGCGGCCCCGCGGCGACCGCGCCGTCGCCCCGTCTCTCGCCCCTGCGGGAGGCGGCGCTCGCCGGCCTGCCGCCGGCCCGCATCCACACCGCGGAGTATGACCCCGTCCGCGACGAGGGCGCGGCCTATGCCGAGCGGCTGGAGAGGGCCGGCATCGAGGCCGCGCACAGGTGCCACGCCGGCATGATCCACTTCTTCTACGGCCTCGGGCGGCTGGTGCCGCGCGGCCGGCCGATCCTGTCGGCAATCGCCCGCGACTTCGCCGAGTGCCTCGCGGGGCACCCCCAGCAACCTGTCCTGAAGGAGAGCCCCCATGTCCCTGCGTGAGACCGTCTTCGCCGAGATCGCCGCCATCGCCGCCGAGCAGGAGAAGGCGATGCCGCCGATCACCGACGACCTCGTGATGCTCGACACCGAGTTCGACTCGCTCTGCTTCGCCCTGCTGGTGGCGCGGATGGAGGATCTCACCGGCGCCGACCCGTTCGGCGAGATGGACGCCTCCGACCTGCCGGTGACGGTGGGCGACCTCGTCGCCCTCTACGAGCGCGCCGCGACCCGGCAGGCGGCCTGACCCCGATGGTCCTGCGCGAGAGACTTCTGGCGGCGGGCGGACTCGAGGGCCTGTTCCTGTCCGACCACCGCAGCCGACACGATCTCGCCGGGATGGTCTCCGGCGAGCGCGACGCCGCCGCGACGGCGGCGCTCGCCGGCCGCCGGGTGCTGCTCGCCGTCGGCGGGCAGATGGCGGCCGCGCGCGCCATGATCGCGCTGGACGGCCTCGCCGCCCGGATCGCCCTCGTCCCGCCGAAGCTCGCGCCGGAGCACATCGCCCGGATCGCGACGGATGCCGAGGCCGAGATCTGCGTCGCCGACGCCGAGGGGCTGGCGCCCGAGGCGCTGCCGGGCCTGCCCCGCATCGACGCCGCCGACGTCTTTTTCCGCGCGGGCTCCGGGATGAAGCGGGAGACCGAGTGGGCGCTGGCCACCTCCGGCACCACCGGCGCGCCGAAGCTCGTCGCCCACACCCTCGACGGGCTGGCCGGCGGCATCAACACCGCCGCGGCCCCGGAGCCCGGCACGGTGTGGAGCACCTTCTACGACATCCGCCGCTACGGCGGCCTGCAGGTCTTCCTGCGGGCGATGCTCGGACCGTCCTCGCTCGTGCTCTCCGACGCGGGCGAGCCGGTGCGCGACTATCTCGTCCGCGTCGGGGCCGAGAACGTCACCCACATCCTCGGCACGCCCTCGCACTGGCGCCTGGCCCTGATGAGCGCGGCGCTCGACCGGCTGAGCCCCCGCTACGTGCGGCTCTCGGGCGAGATCGCCGACCAGACCATCCTCGACGCCCTGCGCGCCGCCTTTCCGCAGGCGCGCATCGCCCACGCCTACGCCTCGACCGAGGGCGGCGTCGGCTTCACCGTCGAGGACGGGCAGGAGGGCTTTCCCGCCTCCCTGATCGGGACGCGCGCCGGGATCGAGATCGCCGTGCGCGAGGACAGCCTGTTCGTGCGCTCACGCCGCACCGGCCGACGCTATCTGGGGGCCACGCCCGAGGCGCTGATCGCCGAGGACGGCTTCGTCGACACCGGCGACCTCGTGGAGCGCCGCGGCGAGCGCTACCACTTCCTCGGCCGGCGCAGCGGCGTGATCAATGTCGGCGGTGCCAAGGTGCAGCCGGAAGAGGTCGAGACGGTCATCAACGTGTTTCCGGCCGTGTCGATGTCCCGCGTGCGGGCGCGCCCGAACCCGATCCTCGGCGCGGTGGTCGAGGCGGAGGTCGTCCTGCGCGCCGATGCCGACGCGGACCGCCCCGCGCTCAAGAAGGCGATCATCGCCCATTGCCGCCCGCGGCTGGCCGGCCACAAGGTGCCGGCGAGCGTGACGTTCGTGGACGCGCTGCCGATCACCTCGGGCGGCAAGCTGGTGCGGAGGGGCGCGTGAACGACGATCTCAAGACCGGGCGCCTCGTCGTCGTCACGGGGGCGAGCCGTGGGCTCGGCCTCGCCATGGCCGAAACGCTCGCCGCCGACGGATTCCGCGTGGTGGCGCTGGCGCGACGCCCGAGCGAGGCCCTGGAGGCGGCGCAGGAGACCGCCGGCCCCGGCCGGATCGCCTTCATGGCCGCCGATCTCGGCGCGATCGACGCGCTCCAGCCGCTCGCCCAGAAGATCCGGGCGGAGCACGGGCCGGTCTACGGCCTCGTCAACAACGCCGCGCTCGGCACGCCGGGCCTGCTCACGACGATGCCAGCGGCGAAGATCGCCGAACTCGTCCACCTCAACACACTGGCGCCGATGGTGCTGACCAAGTACCTCGCCCGCGGGATGATGAGCGCGGGGGCGGGCCGGATCGTCAACGTCAGCTCGATCATCGCGTTCACCGGCTACAACGCGCTCTCGGTCTACGCCGCCACCAAGGCCTCGATGATCGGCTTCACCAAGTCGCTGGCCCGCGAGGTCGGGCGGCTCGGGGTCACGGTGAACGCGGTGGCGCCGGGCTTCATCGAGACGGCGATGACCGGCGAGATGGACGAGGCCGAGCGCGGGCGGGTGGCCAACCGCAGCGCCCTCAAGCGGCTGGCCGAGCCGCAGGACGTGGCCGACGCCGTCGCCTACCTGATGTCGGACCGGGCCCGGAACGTCACCGGCACGGTGCTGACCATCGACGCCGGCAGCACCGCCTGATTCCGTTTTCAATCGATTCCGCCGGTGCCGCCCCGGTTCCATTCCCATTGGCCGCGGTCCCACGTGGCGGCCGAGGCGGATCAATCAGTATTAGCCCGACCTTCTTCCCCGTATAGGAATCCGTTACACCGATCGCATGACGGAAAGAGCAGTCTCCGTCCGGCACGAAGCGGCCGGCATTAATTTCGCTTTATTGTAAGCTCGTCCCGGTGCGGGACGAGAATGCGCCGTTCTCCATGGTTCGATCGCGCGGAGCCGTGGAGCACTTGGGTGCGGGGGAGCGCGACGAGCTTGAGGGGCCACCGATGGTTGGGGTGAACGACGCCGTGGAAGATCTCCCGTCCGCGGGGGAGGGGGGCCGGGCCGCGCGGGCCAAGGTCCGCTGCCGGACGATCGAGGACGACGACCTCGACGCCGTGGTGCGCCTGCTGCGGGTCGGCTTTCCCGATCGGTCGGAAGCCTACTGGCGGACCGGGCTCGAACGGCACCGCAGCCAGCCCCTGCCCGACGACGTGCCGCGCTACGGCTATGTCCTGGAACGGGACGGCGCCATCGTCGGCGTCCTGCTCGCCCTCTACCGCACGGTGACGGACGAGGCCGGCACGCATCTGCGCTGCAACCTGTCGAGCTGGTACGTGCTGCCGGAGTTCCGCGCGCTGGGCACCCTGCTCGACGGCTTCGCCATGCGCGACCGGCGCGTCACCTACACCAACGTCTCGCCCGCTCCGCAGACCTGGCGGATGCACGAGGCGCGCGGCTTCAAGCCGGTCTGCTCGGGCCAGATGCTCGTCATGCCGCTGCTCGCCGGCCTCGGCCGCGGCCGGCGCGTCCGGGCGGCCACGCCCGAATCCCTGCGCCTGCTGCCGGAGCCGGAGGCCCGTCTCGTCGCCGACCACATCGCCTTTGGCTGCATCGGCCTCGTCTGCTCGGAGGGGGACAAGGCCTGGGCCGTCCTGTTCCAGCGGCGCGCCATCAAGCTGCGGCCGGGGGAGACCCGGTGGCCGCGCCTGCCTTGCCTCCAGCTCGTCTACCGCTCGACCGCCCTCGACCTGCCCGCCTTCCTCGGCGCGATCGGCCGGCATCTCATCCTGCGCCACGCCATGCCGTGGTTCGTGCTCGACGCGGTGGGCAAGCTGCCGGGCCTGGCCGGACATTTCTTCGACGGCCGCGCCCCGAAATACGCCCGCGGCCCCAACCCGCCGGCCACCGGCGATCTCACCTACACCGAGGTGGTCCTGTTCGGGTCTTAGAAAGCATTCCGACACTTCGGCGGACGGCTTTACCGAAAAAATCGGCGTGGAGCGGCAGAGTCATAGGGTCGCGCACGGTCCTCACGGCCCGAAAGACGCCATAAACTAAGATTCCACGGAGTCTTGGCGGGCACGGGATCGGCGCGGCACGAGATCGGCTTCCTTCCCATCCGGCCAAGCTCAGGAGACGTCCGGAGGAAACGACCCAAGGACACGCCCTATGGAACCGCCGGAATGCTGAACCTGCTCTTGGTCGTCGCCGTCGCGGTCTGGTTCGCGCTGCTCTACCCGCTGGCGCGCCACCGCCTCGAGACCCGGATGGGACCGCTGAACGGTCCCGTGGCGGTTCCGTTCGCCCTGATGTCGATCTTCGCGCTGCTGCCGCTCGTCTTCAACGTCCCGCGGGACGACGGCAACGCCGTGCTGGATCAGGGGCTCACGGCCTCCAACATCGCCCTCGTCGTCATGACCGGCCTGACCGGGCTCTACCTCGCCGTCCGCATCGCGGTCGACCGGCGCGTTCTGCTGGTGGCCTTCGCGATGCCCTACCTGCCGTTCACGCTGATGATCCTCGTGAACGGCGTCAGCACCGCGTGGTCGGTCGTGCCGACCTACACGGCCTACCGGACGGTCGAGCTCGCGATCTTCACGCTGGCCTCGATCCTGATCTTCGACCGCAGCGACATCGAGCGGCGGCTGCCCAACCTCTTCGCGCTGTTCGTCGTCGTCTGGCTGGTCGCCACGACGCCGATCATCCTCGACAGCCTCGCGCACGGGATCGTCTTCTCCTCGGCGAAGCACAACCTGGTCCCCTATCTCTGCGCCACCTACGCCTTCGTCGTCCTCTTCGACGACCGCATCCCGCACCGGGGCGCCCACCTCTTGCTCGCCTTCGCCGGCTTCGTCATCGCCGGCTCGGCCGCGAGCACCGCCGCGCTCGTCGCGGCGGCACCCGGCATGATGGTGGCGTCGCGGCACCGCCGGCTGCGCCTGCTCGGCTACGCGTCCTTCACCGTCTACCTCGCCCTGTTCGTCCTGCTGATGGGCGCCCTGTCGGCCTTCCCGGCCCTGCTCGACGCCCTATCGGTGGTGCTGCAGAAGCCGCCGGAGGAGCTCGCCGACGCCACGGGGCGCGGCACCTTCTGGCCGGTCTTCATCGAGGCGACCAAGGACCGCTTCGTCGGCGCCGGCTACGCGGCCGGCGACCGCTTCATCCAGCTCCTCATCCCGACCACGGCGCTGGCGGAGACGCTGGCCCGCGACGCGGTGTTCATCTCCAGCTCGCACAACATGCTGCTGAGCGCCTGGGCCGGCACCGGCCTGATCGGGATCGGCTTCTGCGCGATGGTGCTGGGGGCCGCGATGCGCTGGGGGATGAAGCTCGACCGCACCGGGCGGCGCCTCGTCGCCACGAGCGTGTTCTTCCTGATCCTCAACGGCATGACCACGCCGGGCATCTTCCAGGACTGGAACATCCACGTCCTGACCTTCGTGGCCGTGCTGGCCTATGCCCGCGTCGGCGCCCTGCGCCGTGAACCGGTGGAGGCGGTCGCGCCGGCGCCGGAGGTTGCGCCCTTCGACCTGCGCCGGGCGGCGCCCGCATGGCGCGCATCTTGAAGCATGAGCCCGAACCGACACCCGGCCCGCGGCCGATGTCCCGAGACGGGACGGATCATCCCCGCATGATCCGCTCCGGGACGGACGCGACGCACCGGATCGGTTGCAGCGGGTCGGTCGAACCCGCACACGACCTTTGTTCGAAAGTCTTTCGATGACGATGATCGAGCGGATGCCTTCGCGATTCTTCGTCGGCGCCGAGCCGGGCAAGCCCGACGTGACGCCGGAACCGTGGTTCCTCGACCCGCGGGAGATCGGGCGGGCGCTGCGCGCGCGCTGGGCGCTCGTGCTGGCTCCGATGGTCCTGCTGCTGGTGGCCGCGGTGGCGTGGCTCGCCCTGGTGCCGCCGCTCTACGCCGCCGTGACGCAGATCCTGATCGACCCGCGCGGCATCCAGGTGGTCAAGGACGGCGTGACGCCCGCGGATCAGGCGAGCGATGCCAGCCTGCTCCTCGTGGACAGCCAGATCCGCGTCCTGATCTCCGACGACGTGCTGCGGCAGGTCGTGCAGCGGTACAAGCTCGATCAGGACCCGGAATTCGTCCGCTCCGCGTCGCTGCTGGAAACGGTCAAGGGCAGCCTCTCCTCCCTGCTCGGCGCCTCGGGCGCGCCCGCCGACGACGCGCTCACCGCCCTGCGCACCCTGCGCGACCGCACCGCCGCGCGCCGCCTGGAGCGCAGCTTCGTCGTCGAACTCGCCGTCACCACCGACGACCGCCGGAAATCGGCCGACCTCGCCCAGGCGATCGCCGAGACCTACCTCTCTACCGTCTCGCAGGCGCAGGCGCAGGTGACCCGCAAGGCCGGCGAGGCGGTGGCGAGCCGGCTCGGCGAGTTGCAGGACGACCTCCGCGAGGCCGAGGACAAGGCGCAGAAGTTCCGCGCCGCCAACAATCTCGTCGGCACCCGCGGCCAGCTCGTCAGCGAGCAGGCCCTGACCCAGCTCAACCAGCAGCTCGGCGCCGCCCGCGCGCGGGCCGGCGAGCTGCGCGGGCGCCTCGCCCAGATCGAGGCGGTGGCCAACGGGCGGGCCGACCTCAACTCGGTGACCGAGATCGTCCAGTCCACGACCATCGCGCAGCTGCGCAGCCAGCTCGCCCAGATCGAGGCGGCCCGGGCCGACACGGTGTCCAATCTCGGGCCGCGCCACCCCACCCTGCGCACCAGCGAGCTGCAGGTGCAGACCCTGCGCAACGACATCAACGCGGAGATCCGACGCATCGCCGCGGCCACCCGCAACGACTACCGCTCGGCGGTCGCCAACGAGGCGTCCCTCGCCGCGACCCTGGAGAGCCGCAAGAAGGAGGCTCTGGCCGTCGACAAGAGCTTCGTGCGCCTGCGCGAGCTGGAGCGGCAGGTCGAGGCGAGCCGGGCGGTCTACGAGGCCTTCCTCGTCCGCGCCCGCGAGCTTCAGGAGCAGCAGCGCCTCGACACCTCGGCCTCGCGCATCATCTCGCCCGCCTCGCTGCCGGCGCGCCGTCTCGGTCCGCCGATCCCGGCGATCCTCGCGGTGGCGGCGGCGGCCGGCCTCGGCCTCGGCGTCGGGCTCGCCCTCCTCGCCGTTCCGGTCGCGGGGCGGATCGGCTCGCGCCACCGGCTGCAGCAGATCGCGGGGCTTCCGGTCGTCGCGGTGCTGCCGGCCAAGGCGCGGACCCGGACGCGGGGCAAGGCCGGCGGCGAGGCCCTTCGCGCCGACACCGCCTACGACGTGGCCGTGGCGCGGCTCGGCGGCCGACTCCAGCGCGACGTCTCGACCACGCGGCCGACGCTCGTCCTCATCACCTCGGCGGACGACCGCACCGGCAAGTCGGAGCTGGCGCGCAGCCTCGCCGCCTCGGCGGCCCTCGACGGCCAGCGGGTGCTCCTCGTCGATGCCGATCCCGAAGCGATGATCTCCCGCGACCTGCGGACGGCGCCGAAGCGCGGCGTCGCCGAGGCGCTGCGGGCGCGTTCGGGGCTCGGCGACGCGCTGGTCGACGGGCCGACCGGGGTCAAGATCCTGCCCTTCGACGACGCGGCCCTGAGCCTCGGCACCGGGGCCTATACCGGCGCGATCCTGACCGCGGCGGCATCCTTCGACACGGTCTTCATCGATATCGGGCTGATCGGCACCGACATCGCCGCCGAGCGCCTCGCGCAGGATCAGCGCTTTCCCACCCTCCTGCTGACGGCGAGCGCCACCCGCAGCGGCGTCGCCCGGCTGCGCCGGTCCCTCGATGCCCTGGGCCGTGATCCGCGGGTGCATCTCGTCATGACCGACGCGGACGCCGAGGCGTGAGCCTCGGGCCGCGCCGGCCCGGCGCCGCGCGCCTCGCCGTCGTCGCGGGCCTGCTCGCCTTCGCCCTGGCCGGTCCGGTCCAGGGCGGCGATGCGCGGGCGCCGCTGGTGCTGCGGGTCGCTCCCACCGGGGCGACCGGCGCCGGCCAGAAAGACCGCTTCGCCGACCTGCCCCTGGCTCTCGCCCGCGTCGCGGCCCTGCGCCGCCAGGGAGAGGGCCGCGCGATCGTCGTGGAGCTGGAGCCCGGCACGCACCGGATCGCCGCGCCCGTGCGGATCGGCCCCGAACAGTCCGGCAGGGCCGGGGCGCCCCTGATCCTGCGCGGCGCGGCCGACGGGTCGAGCCGGCTCGTCGGCAGCGTGCCCCTGGCGCCCGCGTCGCTGCCGCCGCGCCTGCGCGATCGCCTGCCCGCGGCGGCGCGCGGGGCGGTGCGGGCCTATCGCCTGCCCGAGGCGCTGCGCCGGGAAGCGGCCTTCCGCGCGCCGCGGCGGCTGCGCGAGACCCACCCGCGCGTCACCGAGATCTTCGATGCCGGCGGCGCCCTGCGCCCGGCGCAATGGCCGAACCCTGGGTGGGCGACGGTCGCCGGCGTCGAGGCCGGCGGCCTGGACTTCACCCTGAAGGACGCGCCGGGCCTGCCCGACCTGTCGCAGGAGCGCGACCTGTGGGTCGAGGGCTTCTGGCGCTGGGACTGGCTCCTGGAAACGCTCCCCGTTGCGCAGGTCGATCCGCGCCGCCGCCGGCTCGAACTGGATGCCCCGCCCTACGAGGGCATCCGCGAGGGCGCGCGGATGCGGGTCGTCCACGCGCTCGCCGCCCTCGACGAGGCCGGCGAGTGGTGGAGCGACCGCCAGAGCGGCCTTCTGCTGGCCTGGCCGTCCCCCGGCGCGGCCGAGCTGGAAGCGAGCCTCGCCGAGACGCTGATCCAGGTGGACGGCGCGCGGCACCTGCGCCTCGAGCGGCTTCGGCTGGAGCGCGCGCGCGGCGACCTCGTGACCGTGCGCGGCGGCGAGGATATCGAGATCCGGGCGAGCGACCTGGGCTGGGCGGCGGGCCGCGCGGCGGTGTTCGAGGGCGTGACCGGCGGCGGCGTCTCCGGCAGCGCGATCCACGATATCGGCGCGAGCGCGGTCCGCCTCGTCGGCGGCGACCGCGCCACCCTCCGGCCCGGCGGCCTGTTCGTGCGCGATTCCCGCTTCACCCGCTTCTCGCGGCTGAGCCGCACGCAGAGTTCGGCGATCGAACTCGACGGCGTCGGCGCGGAGGCGAGCGGGAACCTCATCACCGACGCGGTCGGCTACGCGGTCTACCTGCGCGGCAACGATCACCTGTTCCGCCGCAACGAGGTCGCCCGCCTCATCCACGGCCTGAGCGACACCGGCGCGATCTATGCCGGCCGCGACGTCACCGCCCGCGGCTCGATCATCGAGGACAACTACGTCCACGACATCCGCACCGATCCGGGGAGAGAGGTGAAGGGCGTCTACCTCGACGACATGGCGAGCGGCTTCACCATCCGGCGCAACCTGTTCGTCGATGTCCAGCAGCCGGTCTTCATCGGCGGCGGCAGCGACAACATCGTCACCCGCAACGTCCTCGTCGCCTCGAGCCCGATGGTCGCCCTCGACGCGCGGGGGCTGACCTGGATGAAGCCGTCGCTCAACGAGGCGGATTCGGAGCTCCGCGCCGCCTTCGCCGCGATGCCGCTCGATTCACCGCCCTGGCGGATGCGCTACCCGAAGCTCGCCGAGGCGCTGTCCGACGATCCGGGCCGGGCACGCAACAACCAGATCATCGACAACGTGGTGATCGGCGGCGGCGACCTCTTCGCCTTCACCGAGAAGGCCGAGGCGGGTCGGCAGATCATTTTGTACAACACCCGCCTCGACGGGCCGCCCCCGCCATCCGGCGACCTCGCCGCGCTCGCCCGCTTCGCCGCCTCGCGCGGCGTCACGCTCGGGCTCGATCCGCCGACCCTGCGGCGGGACGGGTTGCCGGCCTCGCCGTTCACGGATGCGCGCCGCTGACGCGCCTCCCGCTAGGACGCCTCAGGCGCCCTTCCTCACGCAACCTTGGACGGCATCTCGGTGAGGACCGAAAACTCGCTGACGATGGCCTCGTGCACCTGCTTCAGCCAGTCCTCGGCGATGCGTGCCCGCTCCTCGGCCGCCTCCGCCCGCTCTTCCGCCGCGCGGATCCGCTGCTCGGCCTGAGCCTGCACGTTGGCCGCCCTGGTCTCGGCCGCCCGGACCCGCTCGCTCGCCAGCTTGATGTCGTCGCGGACGCGCTCCAGGAGCTCGTGCACCCGCTGCTCCTGCTCCTGGGCCTGCGCTTCGACCTCGCGGGTCCGGTGAGCGGCGGCGCGCACGCGCTCGATCAGGTTCGCCCAATCCTGCGAAGATGAGGGCGGCGCCATCACGGACACGCTCGCATCGGCATCCGTTTGAACGAGGCGCAGGATACTGGTCAGGCTATCGGTCGGCTTCGGAGCGTCTTGAGATACGACAGGCATATTTTGAGACTCGGAGAGATCAAAATCAAGCGGACGCTCCCAGCGCATCTTCTTGACAATGTCCATCTTGAAAAGCTTCCAGCGAGACATGGAGGCACGGCGGATACATGCGGGCGAGGTATGATCCGCAAAAACACGATCATTCAAAACAATCGTCTGAAGCAAGACAAATTTTTAACAATGAAATTGCCAAGTTTGCCTTCCGGATCGATGTTGTAAAAATATCACAACATGGTTTATGCATACTTTCATACATAAGCCCTGTCGATTTCTTCGTCTTGGCCGCTCGGATGTCGTGGTGCGGCAACCAGAGGCGATCGACTGCATCGCAATTCTGGCGCGACCCGTCGCATCAACGATTGACTTCGCTGAAGTCGGGTCTCTCGACTGTTTGCGAGACCGGCAGATCGGTTTCTCGTGTCTTCGGCGGCCTTGGGCGAGGCGAGGCCCGCGTTCCGCACACCGCCGCCGAACCGGCATCGCGGTCAGGCGCGGTCTGCCAGAAGCGGTTCGAGGGCGTCGAGGTAGCCCGCGACGGCCGCCTCCACGGTGAAGTGCGGAAGAGCGCGCGCCGCCGCGCGCCGCAAGTCCTGCCGGCGGCTCTCGTCGTCGAGGAGATGCAGGGACGCCGCGGCCCACTCCGCCACGATCATCGGCCGCACCTCGCCGCAGCCATAGGCTTCGAGCAGGCCGCGGGCCGCGCCGGAATGGGGCGAGGCCAGCACCGGCGTCCCGCTCTGGAGCGCCTCCTGCACCACGATCCCCCAGACGTCGCCGCGGCTCGGGAACAGGAAGAGCCGCGCCGAGGCGTAGACGTCGGGCAGCGCCTCCTGGGCGAGGAAGCCGTCGAAGCGGGCGACGATTCCGGCCTGCGCGAAACGCGCCTCCATCTCCGCCCGCAGCGGTCCGTCGCCCGCGACCCGGACCGACAGGCGCCGGCCGCGGTCGCGGCAGGCGAGCACGACGTCGGTGAAGAAGCGGGCGCCCTTCACCTCCTCGTTCAGCATGCCGCAGAACAGGAGGTCGTAGGGACGGGCGGCGTCGGGCGGGGGC